>JAZUGD010000023.1:0-5646 GCA_045641025.1 Eubacteriales bacterium | reverse complement strand
TTGATTTTCTTGTTCGTTTTGGATATGACGTCTTCATACCCTTTGTTGATCTCGCGCACGGTCGATTCATCTACCGCAAATTGTGCAAGGGATTCTCTGAATTTTTCCGGTGACGGCATATGACAAAACTCCTTTACAAATCTGAATTTGTCTACATCTATAACGAGCATCGGATTTTGCCGTACAAAATCCACATCCCGAAAAACTTCCTTATCGGGCTGTCACTAAACCGGCAGGTGTTTTATTTTTTCAATTCTCTTTATTTCTCACGTCCGATTCTGACGTCGGGCAGATTTTCAAAGCCGTAAAGCTCGTTCCACACGGAAGAATCTTCTTTGATACGGAAGTCCCCTTCTTCCGGTGACACAAATATGTTCCGGAGGGAATATCCCCTGGGAGAGAGCACCGTGTTGTTTCCGATGTCGCCGAATATCCGTGCGGTCCTTGCATATTCGCCGTCCGGGTTCAGCGATGAAGTGTTTGCAATAATCAAGTTTCCCTCGACTGAACTGTACGACGGATTCGGAATGAAGTTCGGGTCGTCCGTATTCGTGAAATCATCGGAGAAGAGTGCAATCTGAGGATATGCCTCTCTCCATACGTCGCTCTTCCACGAAGACATTTCGAGGTAAATCCACAGAATACCGCCGGGATTCGCTCCCGTGTACCATCCGCCGTCGGTTATTCCGGCGATTGCACGGTCATCGTAGCTTATCGGAACGATTTCGGCGCGAGTGTCGTTTATGATGATATTATTGTAAACCGAAAGGTCACGTCCGCCGCCGAGCTGGAAGGAATATCCCGGCACGTCTATGAGAATATTTCCGTATGCGGTCTGCCCCGACAGTGCGTCATCCCAATATATGCCCACGGGAGTAAACGAGCCGGAGCCGATGTTTTCGATAAGGTTATAACGGATAATATTGCCGTACCACGTCCAGTTTCTTCCGGCGTATATTGCACCGGCATCGCTTGAAAGCAGGCACACGCGGCTAATTTTGTTGTACTCGATCACGTGGTTGTTTCCGGTATACGTTATCGCCTGATGAGGCGAATTGTCCATTTCGTTGTGGCTTGCGGTATTGCCGACACCGTTCAGCGAGATCGCCGCCTGATACGTTTGATATATCTCCGACCAGTCGTGTACGTAGTTGTTATATACGAGATTGTTGCCGGGTGTGAGCGTGGCGGTATTTCCGCCGTCAACGTAGATACCCGCACAGCCCGTGCGGGTGATTTCGTTTGATTCTATCAGGTTATCGTATCCGTAAACCTTTATCGCGTTTCCGGCGATGTTCTTGATGAGACAGTTCTTCACGGTGTTATTGTTACCCGAGATGTAAATTGCATCTCCTCGGGTACCCTTGAACGTAAAGCCGTCAAACGTGAGACAGTTCACTCCCTGTGCAGCTATCATCGTAGCCGTGGAAAGCGAAAGCTCGATTTTTGCGTTCGCAATATCGCCTGTCGGATAGATATAAAGCAGTCCGTTACCACGGTCAAGGTACCACTCTCCGGGAGAATCAAGCTCCTCGAAGACGTTGTAGAAATAGTACGGTGCGTCCTTCTTTGCAGCCCAATAACTTGCAAATTTCGGGGAAAGCTGTTTCTTTTCCGCATCGAACCAACCTATCGGGGTGGAGCCGTCAGCCCAGTCGTATTTCCAGTACCCGTACATCCAAACGTCGTCGAGCGTTGCCCACGACGAGATACGTGCACAAAGCCCGTCGTCCGCGGTATAAACGTCGCCGCCGTTTGCGGTCCCCTGTGAAATAACGTCACCCGTTTTCAGGTAACCGGAATCGGGATACCGTGCAAGCGTCATTCTCGCATCGTTTTCAAATACCTCAAAATTAAGGGAGCCGGCATAGTCGCCCGAGGCGGTATTGTACGCGCCGAAGGCGTGCATGTTTCCCCAGTCGTCACTTGTGACGCCAAGGGACGTAAGGTCTGCAAAGAGGACTTTATCACGTGCGTCACCGCTGAGGCGGGAAAGCACCGCGGAATCGGTAACCTTTTTGAAATTATCCGGCGTGACGGTAACTCCGCCGTTTAATACGACTTCTCCGTTGCCTCTTGCACGGTAGATTATCGGACACGTCTCCGTGCCGCTGTCATCGGAAGTAAAATCAATCCTGCCGACGCTGTACTCTCCCGCACAAACGCACACGGTGATACCGTCATACAAGGCTTTGTCGACCCTGCGTATCGCATTTTTTGCACCGTCTATCGTAGCAAAGGGGGAAGTCTTTGAGCCGTCGTGCGAATCGTCTCCGTCCGCCGCGACGTAAAGCCTCAGAATATTCGGCCCCGAGCCCTCGGGAAGATACGCACATTCCTCCCACCCGGCAATGTGCTTCAAAAGATAGACGGCATCAAGCAGATTCACTTTTCCGTCAGGCTTGACGTCAGCCGCTTCGGGTACGTAGTCAAAGCTTGACTTGTCCCATCCGGCACACGCCTTAAGTATAGCGGTAACGTCAAGGAGGTTCACGCTCCCGTCGCCGTTTGCGTCACCGTACGCAAAGCCGTCGGCAGATAATGAAAGAATCATGCTCCCCGCAAGCATTGCGATACATAATAAGACACAAATCGCTTTTCTCATTGTTATCTCCTGTGTTGTACGTATTATCAGTTAGACCACTCGGTGCACCACGCATCGAACGGGCTGCGCGAGAGGTCAAGCGTTGCGGGCGCGTATTCTCTCGTTACGAAGTCGTTGAAGACCATGAGATTGTTCTCTCTGAAGATGCGGTGAAGCTCGCGGTAGCGTGTCTCAAACTCCGCTCTCTCCTCTGCCGTGCCGTTCGTGTAGCGGTCCTTATAGGTTATGCCTATCTCCATATAGAGCATACCGGACTCGTAAAGCTCTACCATGTGAGCCTGATGCTCCGTATCGGCAAGGTCCTTTGCACGCTCGAACAGGTCGTACCAGAAATCGAAGTTTTCGGCGTAGTATCCGTTATCGACCTTCGACGTGTTGGGAGAGTGGAACGAGCACCAGCAGTCCGTATTTCCGGCAGCGTACTCATTCATCGTGAAGTAGAGGTACATGCTCTCCCCCGCGTCGCCGTAGATGATGTCAAACCATTCTTCTGTTGCGGCGTCGTATTCCTCGCGGGTCATGTCCCCATCCCACGAGAGAAGCATACCGAGGTATGCCGTCAGTGAATGGAGAAGCGCACCCGTGGCGTTATTCGTGTGGAACATGATTCCGTTTACGCCTATCTTGTCGGTGAGGTATTTCATATCGTCGTACAGAGTCGTGAAATAGGGCGACTGGAAGGCGTAGCCGTAGCAGTTGAAGGGGTAGTACCATACGTCGAGATTGCGGTTGTTGCACATGGCCGCCCATGCGTTCAGCTCCTCGGCGTAATACACGTTGGTATAGAACGATTCGGGGTCGCAGTCCTCACCCGATATGCAGTGATGACTGCAGGTGATTCCGCTTCCGACGTAGACGCAGTACGAAATTCTCACGTTGTCGAGCGGACGCGTATGCTCCGGCGGCTTGTTCGTGCCGTTGTACGCGAGCATCGACACGTTCACACCCGGATACCGCTCGGCAAGTGCGGCGGCTACACGGTTCGTCATTTTGAGCACCGGTCCCGACTGCGAGCCGTCGTATTTTACTGCGGCAAGGCAGTTCGGGCACTCGCAGAATGCGCCCTCGTCGTACTGAGACACGTCTATCGTAACGATTTCACGTCCGATGACCTGACGTGCCGCAAGTCTTGCGGCAACCTCGTTCAGGGCACTGTTTACTATACATTCGATATTAGCCTCATCGGTGAAGCACGGCTGACGGTGCACGGTTTCAAGACCCGCGTACAGTCCCGCGTTCTCGAGCCATCTGTAATTATGGAGTCCGTGGCACGCGATTCCGGTAAGTCCGTACGTGCAGTATCCTGTGGAGTTCTGGTAGTTTTTCTCGCCGAGTCTGCCGACGTTGCTGCTGTACGTATCACCGTCCCAGAACTGTCTGTACCCGATTGCGGGAAGCTCGGTACGGTTGAGCGCGGGAGTCAGGTTCACGTTCTCTGCTTTATAAAGGTACTCGATAACAGCGTCCCGGTTGCCCTCCTCACTTCCGAGAACGTCGGCAATGAAGCGCCAGCCCATATCGCGAAGCAGGTCGTATACGCCGTAAAGACATCCGCGGTACCGTCCGCCGTAAATACGGACGTTTCCGTCGGCTCCGATATTTATCGTAAAGCCCTCGTCGCCGAGATTTGCGTAGTCGGAGGCGATATATATCGCTCTCGCGGGCTTCGGGTTCATGGCGTTGTACGCCGCATACTCGTATACCGGAAGGTCTGCGCCGCAGGCTTTCTTTATATATTTGACAAGCTCACCCGCCGCGTCGCGCGCGTATTCGTTTTCGGGGAACGAGGGCTCGTCGCAGATTACGGAGTACTCCGAAATATCGTACCCGCAAACGGTGAGAGATGCGATTCTGTACCCTTCTCCGTATGATACGTAATAGTCGTACGGGTTGCCGTACTTGGCGTAGCACCGTACCGCACGGTCAAGTCCCGCATCGGTCTTGCCGACTATGACGACCTCGCCGTCCTCGGCGTCAATTACGTAGCCGTCGTCGGAGAATAAGTTCAGATCGACGTCAACGTCCGCGCCCGACTTTGAGAACACGAACGCGGACGTGTCAAAGCCGCGCTCCGCAAGCCACGTTTCGTATTTTGAAAATTCGGAGGACGAGCTCTCGCCCGACGTTTCACGCAGAGAAGCGCACGATGCCAAAGAAAGCACCGTGAGGAGCGCGAGCAGAAGAGATACGGTTTTCTTCATAATGAGATTCCTTTACTGTCAAACAAAAATCACCGGAGACCTGCGGACTCCGGTGACATTTTTCATTTTGCAAGGATGTCCGCGATTCTCTCGCAGGCATGACCGTCACCGTACGGGTTCTCGGCGTGAGCCATCTCCGCATATGCGGCAGGGTCGTCGAGAAGACGGGTGAACCATTCGTATATTACGTTCTCACTCGTACCTACGAGTCGGAGAGTGCCGGCGTCAACTCCCTCGGGACGCTCCGTCGTATCTCTCATTACGAGTACGGGCTTGCCGAGCGAGGGCGCTTCCTCCTGTATTCCGCCGGAATCGGTAAGAACGAGGTAACTGCGTGCCATGATGTTGTGACAGTCGAATACCTCAAGCGGCTCGACTATACGGATACGGTCGCATCCGCCGAGCTCTGCCGCCGCGGCTTCTCTTACCACGGGATTCATATGTATGGGATAGAGCGCCTTTACGTCGGGGTGCTCCTCCATTACGCGTCTTATTGCACGGAACATATGTCTCATCGGCTCACCTAAGTTCTCGCGTCTGTGAGCGGTGATGAGGATGAGTCTGCTGTCCTTCGCCCATTCGAGCTCGGGGTGAGTATAATCCTCTTTAACCGTGGTACGGAGCGCGTCTATCGCGGTGTTGCCCGTGACGAAAATGGACGCGGGGTCCTTGCCCTCGCGGAGCAGGTTGTCGCGCGCACGGACGGTAGGGGCGAAGTTGTATTTTGACACGATGCCGACCGCCTGACGGTTGAACTCCTCCGGGAACGGGGACGATATATCGTACGTACGAAGACCCGCCTCTACGTGACCGACGGTGGTCTGCGTGTAGAAGCACGCA
>JAZUGD010000022.1:0-7593 GCA_045641025.1 Eubacteriales bacterium | reverse complement strand
CTACTCATCCGTCGGCTTCCGCCGACACCTTCCCTGGCAAGGGAAGGCTTTAGTGCGAGTCGTTGATTATGCCGACAGACATACAATTCGGCATAATTCCGCAATTCCGTGGTTGTTCGCCTTCGGCGAAAACCGCGAGTTTGCCTGCGGCAAACATCGCCATTCTGCGATAAAAAGGCCGCCCGAAAGGGCGGTCTTTTCAGGTAAATATTCCTTTTGCTTCCTGCTCGGCTTTGCGCTTGAGCCAGCAGGAGCGGCACATTGCCGTGTAACGGTCGTTGCCGCCGAGGACGACCTGACTTCCGCTGTAGAGGACGTTGCCGTTCTCGTCGAAGCGGGCGTTGACGGTCGCCTTCGCGCCGCAGCGGCAGACCGATTTTATCTCGGTTATCGACTGCGCTATCTCAAATAGGCGGCGGCTGCCGGGGAACAGATGCGTGAGAAAATCGGTGCTGAGCCCGAAGCACAGCACGGGTACGTTAAAATCTATTACTATCTGCGAGAGCTGGTCGACCTGGTCGGGGTCGAGGAACTGGCACTCGTCGACGATGATTACCTGACGGTCGCGGTACTCGTCCACGTACATTTTGTAAAGGTCGCGGTCGGTGGGGACGGAGAGCGCCTCCGCCTCAAGCCCGATGCGCGAGCGGATGACGTTCATGCCGTCGCGGGTGTCAATCGAGGGCTTCATGAGAAGCACCTTCATGCCTCTCTCCTCGTAGTTGAACTTGGTTATAAGCGCCTGAGCCGTCTTCGAGCAGCCCATCGCGCCGAATTTGAAATAAAGCTTTGCCATAATTACTCCGAACTGTCTGACATTCACGGGGCTTGACCCAACATCGCGCGGGGCTTGACCCAACATTATTGCGGGGCAGAGCCCAATATTACTGCCTCGTTTTACTCGACCCGAGAGAGAATCAGCGGGCGGCTTTCGGGTGCCTTGTCGCCGATATCGGTTGCGGCGAACAGTACTCTTTCCGCCGCGGGGAAGAGGGACTCGTCGTTTGCGTAAAGCACGGCGAGGGATTCTCCCCTGTGCACGTACGTGCCCGGCTTTGCGCGGAGCACGATGCCCGCGGAACAGTCGATTACGTCGTCGGCGGTGTTCCGTCCCGCGCCGAGAAGCAGGCTCGCTTTGCCGTACGCCTCGGTATCGACCGCCGTGATGAAGCCGTCGCGCGGAGCGTAGACGGATTTTTCGTATTTTGCCTGCGGGAAGAGGGACGGGTCGCGTATCCACGCGTCGTTGCCGCCCTGCGCACGCACCATTTTTGCAAAGGTTTCAAGCGCCGAGCCGTCGCTCAGTGCTCCGCGCACGAGCGTTTCGCATTCTTCTCTCGTGCCGCGGCCCGCAAGGTACAGCATCTCCGCCGCGAGCGCGACGCACACCTCGGTGAGGTCGTCGGGGCCGCAGCCGCGGAGCGTGTCTATCGCCTCGATTACCTCAAGGGAGTTGCCTATCGCCTGCCCGAGAGGGACGTTCATGTCCGTAATAAGTGCGGAAATCTTCTTGCCCGCACGCTTGCCGATGCTGACCATCAGCTCCGCGAGAGCGCGCGAGTCCGCCTCGGTTTTCATGAACGAGCCGCTGCCCGTTTTCACGTCGAGGACGATTACGTCGTCGTCCGCCGCGAGCTTTTTGCCCATGATGCTCGACACGATAAGCGGCATGCTGTCAACGGTTGCCGTCACGTCGCGCAGGGAATAAAGCTTCTTGTCGGCGGGAGCAAGCTCTTTCGACTGACCGACGATTGCAACGCCGACCTCAAGTGCGACCGTCTCAAGCTCCTCGGGTGTCAGGGATGTGCGGAAGCCCTCGATTGATTCGAGCTTGTCTACCGTGCCGCCCGTGTGACCGAGCCCGCGCCCGCTCACCTTTGCAACGGTGAGCCCGAGCGACGCCGCGACGGGCGCGACGATGAGACTCGTTTTGTCGCCCACGCCTCCGGTGGAGTGCTTATCCGCGCGGATGCCCGTAATTTTCGGGAAGCGCAGCACCTCACCCGAGTCGCGTACCGCGAGGGTGAGCGCGGTGGTTTCCTCCTCGTTCATACCGCGGAAGTACACCGCCATGCAGAACGCGGACGCCTGATAGTCGGGCACCGTGCCGTCGGTCACTCCGCGGACGAAGAAACGTATCTCCTCGTCGGTGAGAGTGCCGCCGTCACGCTTTTTCTTAATAATGTCGTACATTCTCATAAGAGACTCCGTACGGGTTTATCTCTGTCCCTTATCGTAGGGGATACCCTCCGCCTTCGGGCAGCCGGACTTCTTTGCGGTAAGCGCGAGCACCACGAGAACGGCAAGGTAAGGTATGATGTTGTAGAAGTACATCGGGAGGCCGAAGCCCTTCAGAAATTCGATGGAGGAGGAAACGGCGCCGATACACTTGAGGAAGCCGAACATAAGCGCGCCGAGCGCGATGCCGAGCGGTTTCCAGTTACCGAATATCATTATTGCCAGCGCGAGGAAGCCCATGCCGGCAACGGTGGACTCGGCGGTGCCGCCCGCGGTGGTGGCGATGTAGATATAGCCGCCCATTCCGGCAAGCGCGCCGGAAATCGTCGTGCCGAGGTATCTCATGTTCGCTACGTTGATACCGACGGAGTCAGCCGCCTGCGGATGCTCACCGCACGCGCGCATTCTCATGCCGGTGCGGGTCTTGTAAATCCATATAGAGAGCAGGATGAACACGGCGACGGCGATATAGGTGGAGATGTACGTCTTGTCGATGAACACCTTGGCAAATTCGTTTGCGTCCTCGTTGATGAGCACGAAGTTCGTCGAGAGGGGCATGACGAGCTTTTCCTGATTGAAGAACGCGAGCGCGAGAGTGTTGACTATCGCGGGCGCGAGCATGTTGAGCGCGGTGCCGCCTATCGTCTGGTCGGCTTTGAGTTTGATTGCCGAGAACGAGAGGAGAAGGGAGTAGAGCGCACCCGCGGCCGCGGCTATCGCCATTGCGACGACGAACATAAGCTGAGGCTTGTCCGTGAGCACCTGCCCCGTCTGGAAGAAGTAGACGGAGAGAGCGCCGATAAAGGAGCCGAATATCATTTCACCCTCGAGAGCGAGGTTGATGATACCGCTTCGCTCGGCAAACATGCCGCCGAGCGCCACGATAAGGAGCGGTATTGCGAAAATGAGCGTTTTCTGAATTATGAACGTCATTGTCTTCCCTCCTTCTTAGCCTTCCTGCGCGAAACCATCATGGTGCGGATGAGCTTCGAGAAGCCCGCGAAATAAATGATTATCGCTATGATTATGTCGGATATGTATCTGTTGTAGCCTGCGGAAACGAGGTTGTCGCCTCCCTGACCGAGATAACGGAGGAAGAGACCGGAGAAGATAACGCCCACGGGGTTGTTCGACGCGAGCAGCGCAACGGGGATTCCGTTGAAGCCGTAGTCGGGGAGCTTGCTGTACGCCGAGGCGAAGCGGAACTCGATACCGGGGTTGAGGTAGTAGAGCGCACCGCCGAGAGCGGCAAGACCGCCGGCTATCGCCATCGAGAGGATGATGTTGCGCTTTTCGTTCATTCCGGCGTATTTTGCGGCATTGCGGTTGAAGCCGCACGCCTTCAGCTCGTAGCCGAACGTAGTCTTGTTCATGACTATGTACGTGAGCACCGCGATGAGCACCGCGATAAGTATGCCGATATCGATATACGAGCCGGAGAAGAGCTTATCAAGCCCGAGCTTCGGCGTGCCGTTGCCGGTCATCGCCGTCGTGATGAGGTAGCCCGATTTGCCGTGACCCGTGTTGATGAGGTCGGGCATTTCGCTGAAGCACCAAGAGACGATATTCGCGGCAATCCAGTTGGTCATTATGCAGACGATGACCTCGTTGACTCCGAAGAACGCCTTGAAGAGTCCGGGAATCGCGCCCCATAACATGCCCGCAAGCACGCCCGCGAGAATTGCGAGAATCCATACGAGAGTCGCGCTCGCTCCCTCGGCGGGGAGGTTAAGCGCAACGAGGAGCGATCCCGCCGTTCCCATAAGGAACTGACCTGCCGCACCGATGTTGAAAAGTCCCGTCTTGAACGCTATCGCAACGGAAAGACCCGTCATGATGAGCGGAGACGCGTAGAAAATCATGTCGCCGAGGTTTGAAACTATGTAGCTTGCGGAGCCACTCGAGAACGGACCGCAGAGGATGATGCCGAGTCCGCTGAACGCGTCGGCGACGGTAACTCTCTCGTCAACCGCCGCAATTATCAGCATTACGACGAACCCGAGAAGTATTCCCGCGAGAATACATATAAGCGAAGAAACGACGGAGCGGAAGCCCTCGCTTGCGAAAAACGCGCCGAGCCCGCCTGACTTTTTCTTATTCATCGTCGCCCTCCTTCGTCTGACGGCTCGCGCCCGCCATGTAGAGGCCGAGCGTCTGCACGTCCGTGGTCTTCGGGTCGAACTCGCCGACGATTTCGCCCTCGTACATTACGAGGATTCTGTCGGAGAGGTTCATGACCTCGTCAAGCTCGAGAGAAACGAGAAGAATCGCGCTTCCCGCGTCTCTTTCGCGGATTATCTCTTTATGTATGAACTCAATGGCGCCGACGTCGAGACCGCGCGTAGGCTGTACGGCGATGAGCAGGTCGTGCTCACGCGACATTTCGCGTGCGACGATTGCCTTCTGCTGGTTGCCGCCGGACATCGAGCGTGCCGGAGTCACGGGACCCTGACCGCTGCGCACGTCGAACTTTTCGATAAGCTCCTCGGCGTATTCTCTCACCTCGGAGAAGCGGATGAAGCCGTGACGCTCGAACTTTTCCTCAAAGTAGCGCTGAAGCACGATGTTGTTCTCGAGCGAGTAGTCGAGCACGAGACCGTGCTTGTGTCTGTCCTCGGGAATGTGCGCCATGCCGCCCGTACTGCGCGCACGGATGGACTTTTTCGTGATGTCATCCCCGCCGAGAGTGATTTTTCCGGCGGAGAGGGGCTCGAGACCCGTAAGACCGTAAACGAGCTCGGTCTGACCGTTGCCGTCGATGCCCGCGATGCAGACGACCTCGCCGCGGTGCACCTCGAACGACACGTTCTTTACCGCATCGTTCTTGTGGAGCTTGCTCTTTACGCTCATTCCCTCAACGCTGAGCACCGTTTCACCGGGATGAGCGGGTCCCTTTTCGACCACAAGCTGTACGGCACGTCCGACCATCATGTCGGAGAGAGATTGCTTGTTCGTGTCCTCGATGTTAACCGTGCCGATGTACTTGCCCTTGCGGAGAACGGTACAGCGGTCGGCAACCGTCATGATCTCGTTGAGCTTGTGCGTGATGAAGAGAATCGACTTGCCCTCTGCGGCAAGCCCCTTCATTATTTTCATGAGCTCGTCGATTTCCTGAGGCGTGAGCACCGCCGTAGGCTCGTCGAATATGAGAATATCGTTGTCGCGGTACAGCATTTTGAGAATCTCGACTCTCTGCTGCATGCCGACGGTCATGTCCTCGATAAGTGCGTCCGGGTCAATCGAGAGCCCGTACGTTTCGGAGAGGGCGAGAACCTTTTTTCTCGCTTCCTTCTTTTTGATGAAGCCGAGCGCCGTTTCCTCCGCTCCGAGGATGATGTTGTCAAGCGCGGTGAAGCACTCGACGAGCTTGAAGTGCTGATGCACCATGCCGATGCCGAGCGCGGTCGCGTCGTTCGGGTCGTTGATGTCGACGTGCCTGCCCTCGAACAGAATCTCGCCGCCGTCGGGCTGATAAAGCCCGAACAGTACGCTCATCAGCGTCGATTTGCCCGCGCCGTTCTCGCCGAGCAGGGCGTGAATCTCGCCGCGCTTCAGCTGAAGCGTGATGTTGTCGTTCGCGATGATGCCGGGGAATACCTTCGTGATGTTCCGCATTTCAACGACGTACGGACAGTCACGCACGGTTGTTTCACTCATGTTTCCTTCTCCTTTTCGTGTCCTTTTCCCTTTGGTAAACGTCCGTACTGCGGGCACTTACCAAAAAGAAAGGACACGGGGTCCTTTCTTTCTGTAATCCGATTTATCGGAAATTATTTCTCGAATACGATGGTAACGTGTGCGTTGTCTGCGAATGCCTCTTCGAGCCATGCGGCGTCGTTGGCGTCTTCGGGAGTTACGTTGTCGATAACGGTGGAGCCGTCCTTGATGCCTGCGAAGAGTGCATCGTAGTCAGCCTGTGCGAACTTTTTGAATCTGTCGAAGTTAGCGGGAAGTCCGGTAGCGTCATCGGCTGCGCCGAGGTTGGAAGCCTTGTCGGCGAGAAGCTCGTCCCACTTGCCCTCGTAGAATTCGCCGAGGATCTTTTCAACGGAAACGCTGAGGCCCTTGAACGCAGAGGTAACTACTCTGTCGCTGAGGGGAGCCTGGTCAACGTCTACACCGATGATCTTGCCGTTCGTGGTTTCCTCTGCTGCAGACTTAACGCTCTGGAACATGGAACCGCCGCATGCGAAGACGATTTCGGTGCCGTCTGCATACCACTTGGAAATCTGGCTCTGGAGCTCGGTGCTTGCGCTGAAGGTATCACCGAACTTGTAGGAGTACTTAACCTCGATGTCAACTCCTTCCTCAGCCGCTGCAGCTGCAGCACCCTGAACGTAGCCGTAACCGTAACGGTTGCATGCGGGGTTGGAGCCGCCGCCGCCGAAGGTACCGCCGAGCTTGGTGTAGCCGTCCTTAACGGCTGCGTAACCTGCCATGAAGCCGGATTCTTCTTCCTTATAAACAACTGCGGTTACGTTCTGGAGTCCGAGTGCCCAGCCGTCGACGAATACGAACTTAACGTCGGGGCTTTCCTTGGCTACGGTCTCCATAGCGGCTGCCTGAAGGAAGCCGGGAGCAACGATAACCTTCGCGCCGTTCTTAACAGCCTGACGCATAGCGGCAACACGGTCGTTGTCGGTAGCATCGGAGCCGTTGGCGGGCTGATAGTACTGATAGGTCTTGCCGTTCTTTTCGGCATAGTTCTTGGCACCCTCGTAGGTACCCTGGTTGAAACCGCCGTCCATCAGCTGACCGACGTCGGTGACAACTGCGATTTCATAGGTCTTGGTCTCGCTGCAGGATGCGAAAATCGCAACTACAGAGAGGACCACTGCTGCACACAAGATGAGTGACAGAGCCTTTTTCATGGTAAATCTCCTTAAATTTTTCGGGACGTACCCGATTTTTCTTTTCGGGGAAAAATTTCCCCGTACATAGTAATTATACCGAAAAACGGTTGTAAAGTCAATAGACGGGTTAATTAATTTTCACAAAAACGGTCAAAGCTCGTCGCTCGTGAACGCAAACGGCAGAACCTCGTCGAGGCGGTATTCGCGGTAGGATTCCGGCGTGCCGAGCACGAGTGTGAACGAGGGGTCACAGAACTCCGCCATTACCTGACGGCACACGCCGCACGGTGCGCAGAGGGGGGACGTCTCTCCGTCTCTGCCGCCGACGATTGCGATTTTCGCAAGTTCGCGGTCTCCCTCGCTTACCGCCTTGAAGAACGCGGTACGCTCCGCGCAGACGGTGGGCGAGAACGCGGCGTTCTCGATATTGCAGCCCGTGTAGACCCTGCCGCTCTTTGCAAGGAGCGCCGCGCCGACCCTGAAGTGCGAGTACGGCACGTAG
>JAZUGD010000021.1:0-3379 GCA_045641025.1 Eubacteriales bacterium | reverse complement strand
ATAAAAACAAGGGAAATGCAAGAAAAAAGTGAAGAGTACTTTCTAACGCAGAACGCAGAACGCAGAGTGCAGAACAAAGGAAAAAAACCGCCTTACGGCGGGTTTTGATTTTTATTATATTTCTGTAATTAATATTATCGGCAAAAATGATGCCTCACTCTGATGAGGGAGGTGGATTTCGCGAGGCTTGACGAGCGAAAGACGGAGGGAGAGAACTTATACGTACGTTAAAACTCTCTCCTTCCGTCAGCCTCGCTTCGCTTGCCTGCCACCTTCCTCATCAGAGGAAGGCTTGGGTTCGTGTTAACTTGAAGAAAGTTTACAGATATAAAGTTACAGCGTACATTTTATAAATAATTTCGTTTTGCCAAAGGCAAAACGTACCATAGTTCTGCGCTCTGCGCTCTGCGTTATTTGGTGATTATCTCATAACCGTCGGCGGTTTTTCTTGCAATATAGAGAGTCTCGTCCGGCTTGTTCTTTTTTCCGTCCGCGATATCCATTACCACGGTACCGTCGGTGCCGACGACGGTCTCGCACGCGTCCGTTTTGTCGGTGAGGAAGAAGACGCGGCAGCCGTGCGGCTCGAGCTTTACCGTGATATCGCCCGCGGGGGTATCGAACGACTTCGACCAGAACTCAAACGCGAGCTTACCGCCCGAGCCCGGGACGGTCATCGTCTGCGGTGCGTCGTTCCAGTTGATAAGGGCGACGGTGCGCGTGCCGTGACGCGTGCCGAAGTCGAGCACGCCGGGGATGAAGCTTTCCATGAGGTCAAGCGGTACGGCGGCTTTCGTGTTCAGCGGGAAGAGCTTTGATATAAGCTTCTTCTGCTCGGGCTTGAGCAGAGGCATCTTGTCGGAGAGCATGAGCGCGCCGCCCGACGCCGCCATCGCGGTGACGTAGGTACGGATCTCGCCGTCCGTTCTCGTGCAGAGACGCCAGCACTGCTCGTCCTCCTCGTCCTTCGTGCGGCCGAGCAGGCAGTCCGCGTCGTTGATATAGTAAACGCCGTTCGTGTACCAGCGCTTGATTACGGAGTTGAACACGTCGCGCAGGGATTCCCAGCGCTCGAACACGTCGCAGCTGACTCTCATGCCGTCAACGAGACCCGCGGCGGGCGCGAGAGGCGCGGTGCACGCGAGCAGGAACGTATCGGGAGTGACGGACTCGCGCATTATGCGGAGTCCTTCCTTGTAGTTGCGCACGGTCGAGAATTCGGGGTCACGGTGCACGGCGGGTGCAAGGCGCGGCGTGATTATATCCATTTTAATATAGCGGTAGCCCCAGTCGTACGAGAGGGTGTGGAAGAGGTTACGGATATATTCTCTCGACTCGGGTACGGAGAAGTCGAACGCGGGCCACGGCCACGGCTGACCGCACTTCATCTGTACGAAATATTCGGGGTGCTCCTTGAAAATTTCGCTTTCCTTGTCCGCGCCGAACGGTGCGACCCATATGCCGGGGATATATCCGCGGGATTTTACCTCGTCGGCGAACGCCTTCATGTCGCGGCCGAAGTTGTCCTTCGGCTGCCAGCTGCCCCAACGGTCGAACCAGCCGTCGTCCACCTGTATTATTTCAACGGGAACGTCGGGCTTCATCTCGTCGAGAACGTCCATGTTCTCGCGCATGATTTCCGTATTGATGCCCTGCGCGTAGTAGTACCACGTGCAGAAGCCCACGGGAGTCTTCTTTTCGGTCGTCTTCTCGCCGGAGAGGGAGAGGATGAGGTTTGCAAGCGCGGGGAACGCCTCGTGCACGGGGTCGCCGCTCGGGGTGATGAGCACGAGGTCGGAGGTGACGGACGCGCCCGTGTCGAGCGTGTGCTGCTCAAGCCAGTGGTGAGCCGCCATTCTGCCGTCGCCGCCCACGGTGACCGCGCCGAAGAATTTGTCAAAGGTAACGTAGCCGAACGTGCCGCACCTGCCGCCTTTGTCAACGTATACGACGTTGTCGGCGGATTCGTAGCGCGAGCCGCGCACCGTTCTCACGGTGTCAATCTGCGAGCGCATTTCGTTTACGTAGTTGCCGCAGTCGTAGGTCAGGCGGGTGCACTGCGCCACGTCGGGCACTCCCGTGAGCGTGCAGACGAAGGAGTAAAACTCGCCGTCCTCAAGCCGCTCGCCGCTGTTCGTCAGCGTCGTGCGCGCAAGCACGCCGTCGCCGCAGGTGAGGAACGTGATCGTGACGTTGTCGCACGAGGCGACGTTTCCGTCAAGAGTCCATTCACCCGTGCGCGCAAGCGTCAGCACGTTGTAGTTGTTTCCGGCGTACGAGATATACGCGTCGATGTCTCGGGCGTATACCTCTCCCGCTTCGGTCACGAGACAAAGCGAGCCTTCGATAATTGTCGGTTTCATAATTACTCCTTTTTTCAGCATTCAGCATTGAGCATTCAGCATTCAGAAATTGTACTTTATGTCTGTAGGCTAACTTTAAGATACCGCAAACCCAAGCCTTCCCTTGCCAGGGAAGGGGGACCGCGTTAGCGGTGGATGAGTAGTCCCCCGAAGAATCAGCAGTAGCGCCCGTCTGTAAACTTACGTTTGATACAAGCATATTAAACGGTTCACAAACAATTAAGCGTTACTTGGATTTTTCAATAATATCTTCGGGTTTAACATCAAGCTTTTTCATAATTTCAAGGCAAATTCCCTCGAAATTGTGTTTTAATTCTTTGTTGGTAAAACGAAGCACGGTAATACCGTGTTCGGATATTACGGCATCGCGTTTTTCGTCATCCTGTTTGTTGCCGAGCATATAGTGCATGGCACCGTCGAGTTCTATTACCGTTTTATTTGACGGTACGTAAAAATCGACGATATAGTTTTCAATGCAGACTTGTCTTTTTACGGAAACGGGCAGTTTTTTGAGGAAATCATACCAAAGGTGTCTTTCCTCGGGAGTCATATGTTTTCTGAGGTGTTGCGATAATGCTACGTTGGTCTTTTTGTATTTTATCATACAAACCTCGTCAGCGTTGAGCTAAAGTGAGTTTACGGACGGACACTACTGCGATATTTACGGGGGACTACTCATCCACCGGCTTTGTGTGGCAAAGCCCGGTCCCCCTGACCCCTAACGCTTGCGTTAGGAGGGCATGGGAAGGCTGTACTTTTTGTATTAATGCATACATAAAGAACTGCAAACCGCTTGGGGGACTACTCAATCCACTGGCTTTGCGTGGCAAAGCCCGGTCCCCCTGACCCCTAACGCTTGCGTTAGGAGGGCATGGGAAGGCTTTTAATTTTCTGTATACTTACAAAAATAAAGAACTGCAAACCGCTTGGGGGACTACTCAATCCACTGGCTTTGCGTGGCAAAGCCCGGTCCCCCTGACCCCTAACGCTTGCGTTAGGAGGGCATGGGAAGGCTT
>JAZUGD010000020.1:0-2305 GCA_045641025.1 Eubacteriales bacterium | reverse complement strand
CGGCAGCGATTTGTTTTACCGTCGCGTCCGCGACCTTACCGCTGCTTACGAGCTTACCGTTCCGCAGAACGGCGTATCTGTCACAGATTTCCATGACCTCGCGCAGCTTGTGTGATATGAAGATGATTGCGATACCGCGCTCGCGGAGCGTGCGCATCATGGCAAACAGCCTCTCTATCTCGTTTTCCGTCAGCGACGTTGTCGGCTCGTCCATTATGATAAGCGATGCGTCCTCAAGCAGAACTCTCGCTATTGCGACCATCTGCTTATACGAGGCATCAAGCTCGCTCACCATGACAGTGGGGTCTATATCAATGTCAAAACGCGAAAAAAGCTCTGCGGAGCGGCGAATCATCTCTTTTCTGTCGAGTAAAATTCCGCGCTTCGCAAAGCCGGACAGGAACATATTCTCATAAACGGTAAGGTCGTTTATGAGATTAAGCTCCTGATGTATAAAGCCGATACCCGCGGCAAGAGAGTCCGCGGGAGATAAAAACGACACGCGTTTGCCGTCGATATATATCTCCCCCGAACCGGCGGAGTAAACTCCGCCGATTATGTTCATCAGCGTGGACTTTCCCGCACCGTTTTCGCCGAGGAGGGCGCAGATTTCTCCGCCCTCCACCTCGAAATCGACGCCGTCGAGAACGTTGCCCGCGCCGAAATTTTTACATATGCCTCTTGCCGCAAGTTTCATTAATGTCTCCGGAAATTAATATACGGTGTTTTCGGGGTCGATGAAGTCAGCTACGTTGTCCTTCGATACGATGGTAGTCGGGATAACGATGACAGCCTCGGCGGTCTTGCCGTTGAAGATGTCGATAGCGGTCTTGATAGCCTCTTCAACCATGGAGGGGCTGTAAAGAGCGGATGCGAGACCGAGGTCTGCATACTTCTCGTCAGCGATCATGTTGAAGTATTCCTGCATTCCGCCGCCGCCGGTGATTGCCTTGATATCGGTTCTGCCTGCCTCGGTGATTGCCTGGATTGCGCCGATGGAGCTCTCGTCGTCCATCGAGAATACCGCGTCAATCTTGTCGTGGCTTTCAAGCACGTCGCTCATGTCCTTAAGACCGTAGTCACGGGAGAAACCGTCTTCGCTTACTTCGAAGATGTTGGACTTGTCGTAGCCTACCTCGTCGAGGTATGCGTAGAAGCCCTGCTTACGAAGCTCGGATACGGAGCCTGCGGAGGGAACGTCAAGAACTACGATGTTCGCAGCCTCGCCGACCTTCTCGGTGATGTACTTAGCGGACTGGTAACCCATGTCGTAGTTATCGCCGGTAACCTTGTGGATGCCTTCGCACGCGATTTCAACGTCGAAGTCAACAACCGGGATACCCTTGTCGAGGATTTCCTGAACTGCGTCTTCCATACCGCTCCACTGCGGCCAGGTAACTACAACGTCTGCGCCCCAGGTAACGAGGTCGCTGAGGTTTGCAGCCATTTCGGCAGCGTCGGAGGAGGTGGTGATCTTGTACTCGATGTTGTTGGTCTTGCAGTACTTCTCAGCGTAGTATGCAACACCCGCAACCCAACCGTGGGTTACGTCGGGAGCCGCGATACCGACCTTCAGAACACCGTCGTCAGCGGGCTTGGAGGTGCAGGAAGCGAATGCGCAGAGCGCCATTACGAGCGCAAGGGTAAGTGCAATAATTCTTTTCATGATGCTTTCCTTTCTTATAATAAGAAAATTATTGTCTGATGTGATGATACCACAAATCGAAGAATAAATCAAGTGAAACGCCGAAAAGAACGCCCCGACGGCACTTTTTTGACTTATACTTCGGGTACGAAACGGATTATTCTGTAATATCCGGTGAAGGCGGGAGTCGAGATAAGCTGAAGCGGCTCCTCGTCGGGGTAGTCGAGTTTGGCGTGAGTGTGACCCGCGATGACGACGGGCTTTCTCTCTCTTATCATTTCGGCGAAGCGGATTGTAGCCTCGTCGTGCTTCGGCATACCGGCAAGGAAATATTCCGCCCAGCCGATTCCGGTAACGGAAAGAAGGTGCTCGGTGAACATCGGCACGTGAGTGAAGATGACGGCGGGCTCGTTCTTGTCGAGTTCCGCCTCAACAAGCTCTCTCTGCTCGTCGGTGAACGCGGTGCGGGAGGAGTCGAGTCTTATTATCTTAATCTCCCCCGCGCGGAACACGTCGACGGGGTTGACCTTGCCGTAAAGAGCGGTGAACGCCACGGCTGCGGGCGCGGGCGTTGCGGCGTTGTACTGGTGGTGGTTGCCGGGGGTAAGGAAGGTTTGCGGCTCTATGCGAGACACTACCTCACGCGTTTTCTCGTACGAG
>JAZUGD010000019.1:0-4693 GCA_045641025.1 Eubacteriales bacterium | reverse complement strand
TGGGATTGTTGTAAAGTCCCTCGGGTACGGGAATCAGCGCGTCATAGTACAGATGAGTACGGAAGTTCCATCTGTCCATCATTCTCTGCCACGACTCCTGAGCATAACCGCCGTTATACATGTTGTAAAGGCTGAGTACGTACCAGTACGGACCGCCGTCCTGAGGCTGCCAGCTTATCTTGCGGTTTCCGTCGGCATCGTGAGTGTAGCAGTATTCGGGAATAACGTCATCCTCGGTCGGAGCGTAATCGTCACGCATGTATCCCGCGAGCAGAGGCTCGAGAATCTGCGCCACGTCTGCGTTGTTAGCGAAAGAATCGTCAACGAACTGCTGATATTTCTTATATCCCGAACCGGGAGTGCCGTCGCCCATCGGGGAGGTGTAGTCCTCGTAAAGGTACGGCGAGGTACCCCAACGGAGCTTGTCCTGACCGATTACGAACGGTATCTGGTGGGTGTTGTTCGTAAGGTTTGCAACCTTCTGTTCAATCTCAAGAGCTTCCTCGTACGTGGTAGCTACGTTCAGACCGTAATCGGTACCGAGCCAGCCCAGCCCTATGGTATAGCTTACGGCATCCATTCTGTCACCGAGTCCGGGTGAGTAGTCCTGCTTTACGGGTGTCATGTCCTTCGGACCGCTTGCGGTGTCAGCCGCAAAAATAACGGTCGAGGAAATCATGCATACCAGTACGACGAGCGCCGTCGATTTGACGAACGTTTTCAGCTTCATATAAAATCCTCCCGATTTGTTGTTCTGTTTTAATTTTATCACAAGTAAAAATGCTTGCTTGCAAGGGCATTTTTACGACGTGATACAATAGGCAGACGAATCGAAGATTCGACGCACGAAGTGCGTAATCCTTGTCTCGCAAGGATTTCTGCATTTATTATACCATATCATTTTAAATATTCAATAAGGAAATTAAAAGAGAGATAATTGACGCATATCTATTTACTTATGTTTTATATTGTGGTAAAATAAAACATCGGCGGCAATGCCGTGTAAATCATAATTCTTGGAGTTATTATGGCAAAATACATAATGGGTCTCGACCTCGGTACGTCCTCCATCAAGGGCGTTCTTCTCCGTGCTGACGGTACGGGTGAGGCAGAATACGGAAGAAGTCCTTTCAGGTACAACACTACGCCCGACGGCAGAGTCGAAATAAACGCAGAAGACTATCTTGCAAGCTGCTTTAAACTTATGAGAGAGCTTTCGTCAAAACTCCCCGCAGACGGTGAGCTTTGCGCGGTAGGCAACGCTTCCGCAAGCGGCAACGTGCTTCTTCTCGGCGAGGACGGCAAGCCCATAACGCCCATATTCAACTGGCAGGACCACAGAGTCACCGACGAGGTCGATAAGGTCCTCGGCAGCGACTTTGATACCGAAGCATATTTCAGAAGCACCGGCTGGGCATTCAGCGGTAAAACCTTCCCGCTTGCACAGCTTTCCTGGCTCAAGTGCCACGAGAGTGAAAAGCTTGAGAACTGCTCCGCGGTATGCATGAGCACCGAGTATCTGCTTAAAACTCTTACCGGAGAGTGGGGTATCTCCACCTCCGCCGGCACTCCCTTCTATCTTATCGACCAGAAAAGCGGCACCTATAATAAGGACGTGCTCGATAAATTCGGCATTCCCGAATCAAAGCTCCCGCCCGTCGTAAAGGTAGGCACCGTTATCGGTAAAGTTACCGAGGAGGGAAGCAGACTTTCCGGTCTCCCCGTAGGTACGCCCATGATAGCGGGAACATTTGACCATCCCTCCGCCGCAAGAGGCACCGGAATCATCAAGCAGGGTCAGGTACTCCTTTCCTGCGGTACCTCGTGGGTTGGCTTCTTCCCGGTAGACAGTCGCGAGCTTCTCGTTGATAACCATATGCTTATCGACCCGTTCCTTTCCGGCTCGGGCGGAGCATGGGCAGGTATGGTATCTCTCGCTTCCGTAGCCTCCAAAATTGACGAATACGTCACTCACTTCTTCGGAGAGGGCGACGGCAGATATAAGAGATTCGAGGGAGAATCAAAGAAGGGCGAGAGCGGAGCCGGCGGACTTGTCATCACGATGACCGACGCGGACGATCTTGCCGAAATAGAAAAGCATCCGAAGCCGATGATTGCACGCGCCATTATGGAGTGTGTTGTCGGTATGCTCAAAAAAGATTTCGACAGACTTGCCGAGGCGGGAATCAGCGCCAAATCCGGCGTAATGGTCGGCGGTCCCTCCGAGTGCCCGTTCTGGACTAACGTAATCGAAGAGAAGACCGGTATCCACGTGGAAATCAAGCACGGCGCATTCGCAGGCGCACGCGGTGCCGCACTCGTTGCGGGTATCGGCGCGGGTCTGTGGTGCTGTGAGGCAAAGGGACTCGAAATAATAGGATAACGATGCAAAAAGACGCCTCACGGCGTCTTTTGCGCTTAAAAGCGAATCCTCTATCAGGTGATAACGATGATATATAAAAACGGAAAACTGTTTGACACGGAAGAGCTGACCCGTCTGCGCGGATGCTTTGATTACGTAGAACGGGACTGTACGGGAAAGCACCGACTCTTCTTCGACAATGCCGGAGGCTCGCTTCGCCTTAAAGCGGCGTCGGAGGAGTTCGACAGAATAAACAGAATCCCCGACGCGTCGGAGCATAATAACGAAATCGCACTGTATCTTGCCGACCTTGAAGAAAAGACAAAAGCGGACGTAATGCACACCGTATTCGGTGCAAAGCACGGCGCTCTTTATCCTTCGTATACCGCCTCACAGATAACGACCGAAACGGTGCGCATCATAAGCGAGCACGCACGCGGAACCAACTACGTCACAACCGTGCTTGAGCATCCGTCCGCATACGACGCGGTGGAAAAATATGCATCCGAGCACTCGTGTGAGCTTCGTGTAGCACGGGCAAACGCCGAAACCGGCGGAGTTGATGCGGAAGCCGTAGTATCGCTTATTGACGAAAATACGGCGCTTCTGTGCTGTATGGCGGCATCCAACATTTCCGGATGTATATATCCTCTTGAGGAAATCTGCAAACGGGCAAGAGAGATAAACCCCGATATTTATATAATAATCGACGCGGTACAGCACGCGCCTCACGGAGTGCTCGACCCCGAGAAAATCGGAGCCGACGTCACGGTGTTCGCTCCGTACAAATTCTTCGGTGTCCGCGGTATGGGACTCGCGTATCTGTCCGACAGAGTCGCGTCCCTGCCTCACGCAAAGCTCGCGGGCAAGAGCGAGACGGATTGGGAAATCGGCAGCCCCGCAACGCCTCACTTTGCCGCAGTCGGCAAAATCATCGACTACGTCGTCGGCATAGGGGAGAGCGATATGCCCGGGGAAACCGACCGACGCGCTCTCTTCGTTAACGGAATGAAGCGCATCGCCGACCACGAACGAGCGCTTCTTCATCTTATGCTCGAGGGTACGGACAAAGTGACGGGACTGCGCCATATAAGCGGCGTACACGTCCGCATGGACGGGGAAGACCTCCTAGCAAGGGATTTTATCATAGGTATTGATTTCGACGGTACAGACGCCGCACAAGCGGCAAAGCTGCTTGAAGAGCGCGGAGTCGTCACATACGAGCGTAGTCCGTCAAGCATATATTCAAAACGTATGCTTGATGCCTTCGGCATCTACGGTGTCGTAAGAATTTCACCGCTCCACGTAAACACTCCCGAAGAAATCGAGGAATTTCTCGGTATTGTCAAAGACGTCGCAAAGGAGATAGCAAATGGCTGAGCTTAAAATAGGACTCCTGCCGCTTTATATAAAGCTGTATGACGAAACCGTACCCGAGCGCGGTCCGGTAAACGAAAAATACGTAGAAAAGATTACGAACGATTTCAGAAGCCGTTCCGTAGAGGTTGTAAACGTACCGATATGCAGAGTCGAGTCCGAATTCCGCGACGCGGTCGCAAAGTTTGAGGAAAGCGGAGTCGACGCAATCGTAACGCTTCACCTTGCGTACTCACCGTCGCTTGAATCGGCGGCAGTGCTCGCGGGCACGAGGCTGCCTCTCGTCGTGCTTGATACGACACCGTCGTTCGAGTGCGCACCCGATTCCGATTACGACGTAATCAAGTTCAATCACGGCATACACGGCGTGCAGGATATGTGCAACCTTCTCCGCCGCAACAAAAAGGAATTCGTAATCGTCTGCGGTCATCCCGAAGTGATCGACATAATCGGCGAGGCAATCGACGCGGTAAAGGCGGCGAAAATGGCAAGCCGCATGAAGAACGCAAGAGTCGGCATCGTAGGCGAAAAGTTCGTCGGCATGGGCGATTTTCAGCTGCCTTACGAAAAGTTCAAGGAGCTTATCGGTATGGAGGTAGTGGAGTTCGACACCTCGAAGAACTACGTTATAACCGATGAGGAAATCGACGCGGAATATAAGAGCAGTCTCGAAAAATACGACGTCACCGTAGACCGCGACACCTTCGCAAGAGTAGAGAAGGTCGGACTCGGCGTAAGACAGTGGGTACGCGACAACAACCTCACGGGGCTCACAATGAGCTTCTCCGCGGTAAAGGACGGTCAGTTCTTCGATGCAATGCCGTTCTGCGAGGCGTGCAAGGCAATGGAGAACGGTATCGGCTACGCGGGAGAGGGAGACGTGCTGACAGCCGCTCTCGTAGGCTCGCTTCTCGGAGTATATGAGGACACAACCTTCTGCGAAATGTTCTGCGC
>JAZUGD010000018.1:0-30811 GCA_045641025.1 Eubacteriales bacterium | reverse complement strand
ACCTCGTCGGCACGAGTGTTTCTATAAGACTGCGGTGTCCCATCGTAAGCGATTTGGTTTTGATGCCCTTGAGCTTTTCGTGCAGGTACGCGACGTAGCAAGTCGGATCGTAGCCATGTCGTTCTGTGTGGCAAGGAGATGGCACAATAATTTGTCTTCCTAAGACCGCTTGGCCACCGACTTACCTCGTCGGCACGAGTGTTTCTATAAGACTGCGGTGTCCCATCGTAAGCGATTTGGTTTTGATGCCCTTGAGCTTTTCGTGCAGATACGCGACGTAGCCCGGGTCGGCTTTTCCCTTCATATAGACGAGCGAGACGTCGGTCATGCTCTCGCTTCCGACGCAGAAATACTCGACGGTGAGAGCGGGGTCACGGATTCTGCGGCGGATGAGCGTGACGTTCGATACGGACGTTTCAACGAAGCCGTCGCGGCTCCCGCGCATTACCCTGTCGTTATCGGGCTCCGCGGTGTCGCGGGCGGGATAGGTGCGCGCGTCGATTACGAGCGCCTCCTCGCCGAAGCCGTCACAAAACATAATCGTACAGCCCGACATGAACATACGAACGAGAGTTTCGTAGTCTCCCGTAACGTCGACCTCGACCGCGGGTACCGTTTCGGCGAAGCGTGATGCCGCACCCGTCCCGCCGTCGCCGAAATACTTAAGGGTCGTAAAATGCATCATAAGCTTCTGCATAAGCTCCGCTTTGACAAATCCGTCGATATAGTAAAATACGAGTCGCCGCCCCGCCGCCGTCATTTCACGCTTCAAAATATCGTAGCTCTCTCCCGCACGCGACAGCAACTCGAACTCTGCAACGTCGCCGTCGAAATTACCGCTCATTCTCTCCACTTTGCGCCTCCGGTGTGAATATTCGGTAAAAGTATTGCACGCGGGCGTTTTTTTATACGTACGGAAGATGAAAATACTTGACAAACATACCGAAAAAAAGGTAAAATATAAGGTAATAAAACTTTCAATCGGAAAGGCGTACGTTATGAAACTCAATCCCGAAAACGAAAAGAAAATAGACGCGCTTCTTGCCGAAATGACCGTACACGAAAAAGTCGGTCAGCTGTCGCAATGGACTACCGATCATCCCGGCGGAGGCAATGAGCAGAGAGTCCGCGAAATGCTGCGTAGCGGCGAGCTCGGCGGCTTCCTCACCGAAGGCGGCTGGGGAAATAACCCCGAGAAGAGACGCAAAAACCTCGATTACCTCAACTCGCTTCAGGATGAGGCCGTAAAAGGCAGCCGTATGCACATTCCCGCGATTTTCGGACGTGACGTAATTCACGGTCACAACACCGTATTCCCCGTTCCGATGGCACTTGCGGCAAGCTTCAACCCCGCACTCGTTGAGGAGTGCTATGCGGCTACCGCCTCCGAGTGCACGAACGACGGCGTCATGTGGGCGTTCGCGCCGATGGTCGACGTCGCGCGTGACCCGCGTTGGGGACGCTGCGTAGAAGGCCCCGGCGAGGACCCGTGGCTCGGCTACAATATGGCGTACGCCATGGTAAGCGGCTATCAGGGACGTACTCCCGAAGAACTTAAAGAGCACGGTCACATTGCCGCCTGCGCAAAGCATTACATCGGTTACGGTGCGGCAGAGGGCGGCCGTGACTATCAGAAGGCGGAGCTTTCCGACTATACTCTCCGCAACTCGTACCTCTACAACTTCAAGGGTGCGGTTGACGCGGGAGTCCGTACGATAATGAGCTCCTTCAACGAGATTTCCGGTCAGCCGACTACCTCGTCGCACTATCTTCTCACCGAGATACTCCGTGACGAGCTCGGCTTCAACGGCTACGTCGTCAGCGACGACTGGTCGATTATCCAGCTTATCCGTCAGGGTGTTGCCGAAACCGAAGAGGACTGTGCCGCGCTTGCGATAAACGCAGGTCTTGACATGGACATGGACGACTTTGCGTACAACCGCGGTCTTGAGTCCGCAGTTGAAAAGGGACGCGTTTCCATGGAGGTGCTCGACGAGGCGGTTCGCCGCGTTCTGCGCGTTAAGTTTGACCTCGGTCTGTTTGACAACCCGTACGTGAGCGAGGTTCCCGTGGACTACGACGCACACATGGCGCTTGCAAGAAAAATGGCAGGCGAGTGCATGGTGCTTCTCAAGAACAACGGCGTACTCCCGCTCTCGAAGAACACCGAAGAGCTCGTTATCAACGGCACGTTCCTCACCGAAAAGCGCAGTATCCTCGGCGCATGGACCTGCGACCCCGAGCCCACCTTCATAAAGTCGCTTGAGGACGGTATCCGCGAAGTATCCCCGAACACGAAATTATGGGGCTGGTCGATTGACGAGACCCGTCTTCGTGCTCACAACATAAAAGGCAGCGACGTCGTCGTACTCGCGCTCGGCGAGAACTGTATGTTCGAGGGAGAAGCGAGCGGCGTTGCATCAATCGAGATTCCGCCGGAGCAGGTAATCGACATTCAGAATGCCCGCAAGTACGGCAAAAAAGTCGTCGGCGTATTCTTCTACGGCAGGCCGATGGCACTCTCGAACGTCGAGTATCTCTTTGACGCGATACTCTGGTGCTGGACCTCGGGCAGCGAGACCGGTACCGCCGCCGCAGACATTCTCTTCGGTGACGTCAACCCCTCCGGTAAGCTTTCCGTCACCCTGCCCCGCGTTACGGGTCAGATTCCGATTTACTACAACTCTCCCAAGAGCTGCCGCTGCATAGACGAATACTACGGCAGAGAAAACGCTCTCGAGAACTACCGCGACGAGTACGGCACTCCCATGTACCCGTTCGGTCACGGTCTCTCCTACACCGAGTTTGAATACTCGAAGCCCCGCGTTGACACGGAAACTCTCACGCTTGACGAAATCAAGGCGGGTAAGAAGTTCAAGGTATCCGTTGACGTTAAGAACGTCGGCGACAGACCCGGCAAGGAGACCGCAATGTGCTTCGTGCGCGACGTGCTCGCAACCGCTACCCGCCCGATAAAGGAGCTTCGCGGCTTTGACAAGAAATACATCGAACCCGGCGAGACCGTAACCTATACCTTCGAGCTCGGCTGGGAAGAGCTCGGCTTCTACCACTTCGACAAGCAGTATTACGTTGAGCCCGGTAAGTTCATCATCTTCACCGGCCGCGACTGCTACACGAAGGACACCGTTGATATTAAAGTAATCTGACAAAGGATATAAATTATGTTTAAAGACAAAAAAGTTGTATTCTCGGGCGTTCAGCCGTCCGGAATGCTGACGATAGGAAACTACCTCGGAGCGATGCGCAACTTCTCCGCATTCTCCGACGAATACCACTGCTACTACTGCGTCGTCGACATGCACGCGATTACGGTACGTCAGGTACCCGCGGAGCTTCGCCGCCGCACCTACGAGACCCTCGCTCTTTACATTGCGTGCGGTCTTGACCCGCAGAAGAACACGCTGTTCGTACAGAGCCACGTATCCGCTCACGCGGAGCTCGGCTGGATTCTCGACTGCTACACCATGTTCGGCGAGCTTTCCCGCATGACGCAGTTCAAGGACAAGAGTGCGAAGAACGCCGACAACATCAACGCAGGTCTGTTCACCTATCCTTCCCTTATGGCGGCGGATATTCTCCTCTACCAGACGGAGATGGTTCCCGTAGGCGTTGACCAGAAGCAGCACCTTGAGCTTGCACGTGACGTTGCCAACCGCTTCAACGGTGTTTACGGCGACACTTTCGTAGTGCCCGAGCCGTACATCCCGCCCGTAAGCGCGAAGGTCATGTCTCTCGCAGAGCCCGACAAGAAGATGAGCAAATCCGACGATAACGAGAACGCCGTCGTACGTATTCTCGACCCGCGTGAAGTTATCCTTAAAAAATTCAAGCGTGCAGTTACCGACTCCGGCAGCGAGGTTCGCCGCGGAGAAGGCAAGGCGGGCGTTGAAAACCTCATGTCCATCTACTCCGGCTTTACCGGAAAGAGCATGGAAGAAATCGAAGCGGAATTCGCAGGCAAGGGCTACGGCGACTTCAAGGCAGCCGTCGGTGAGGTCTGCGCAGATGCGCTCGCTCCCGTTCAGGAAGAATATAACCGTCTTCTCGCCGACAAGGCTTACCTTGAGAGCGTCATGAAGGAAGGCGCGGAGGCTGCCGCTTACGCCGCTTCGCGTACCATGTCCAAGGTTCGCCGCAAGATAGGCTTCACGGAGCTTCCTCGATAAGAAAGGTATCATAATTTATGATAAACATAGCCATTCTCGGCTTCGGCACGGTCGGCGGCGGTATCGTCGGCGTGCTTGAGGAAAACGGCGGTCGCTTCTCCGAATATCTCGGTGAGGAGATATACGTCAAATACATCCTCGACCTCAGAGAGTTCCCGGATTCTCCCTACGGTGAGCGCATAGTTCACGATATCGGCGTGATTACCTCCGATCCCGACGTGAGCATAGTATGCGAGGCGATGGGCGGTGTTCATCCCGCTCTCGACTTCTCGCTTGCCGCAATGAAGGCGGGTAAATCCGTCGTTACCTCCAACAAGGAGGTTGTGGCAAAGCACGGCACCGAGCTGCTCGCGACGGCTGAGGAATGCGGTGTGCACTACCTTTACGAGGCGGCTGTCGGAGGCGGTATTCCCGTGCTCCGTTCTCTCCGCACGTCCCTTGCATCCGACAGAATCGACTCCGTTGTGGGTATTCTCAACGGAACGACGAACTACATACTTACCGCCATGGACAGACGCGGTGCCGATTTTGACACCGTGCTGAAGGAAGCGCAGAAGCTCGGATATGCCGAGGCAAACCCGTCGGCTGACGTTGACGGCTTCGACGCTCAGCGCAAAATCATGATACTTACCGCAATCGCTACGGGAGTGCTCCCTGCCGAGGGCGACGTTTACAGAGAAACGATGACAAAAATCACCCGTGCGGACATGGATGCCGCAAAGAGAATGGGCGGTACGGTCAAGCTTCTCGGTCAGATGAAGCGTACGGACACGGGAGTTGCAGTGCTCGTATCTCCCGCCGTAGTTCCCGGTGAGTGTCCGCTTTGCGGCGTTGACGACGTTTTCAACGGCGTGCTCGTCTCGTGCGCGATGACCGGTGACGTAATGTACTACGGCAGAGGCGCGGGACGCTACCCCACCGCCGCCGCAATGGTCGGTGACGTTTTCTCCGCAGCCTCCGGCAATGCAGACGGCGAGTTCCCGAAAACGTGGAAGAAAGCCCCCGCGGGCTTTGTTCTCCCCGAGAGCGAGCTTGAGGCACGCTTCTATATAAGAATTGCAAACGGAGACGTGCGCGGCACGTGCGAGAACGCCTCGCATCTGCTCGGCGACGTGACGCCGCTTGAGGGCTCTCCCGAGGGATATACCGAATTTATCACCTCTCCCGTTAAAGGAAAAGACGCAAGACGCGCCGCCGAAACTCTCGGAGCGGAATCGATTATAAGAATGCTGTAAAAAAGAAAGGGGCTGTTGCTTTATGCAACAGCCCCGACTGCTAAAGAGTCAGATTCCGGAAAGTGCGCAGCCGATTACCGTACCGAACTGTGCCTGCTCCGGTATTATGAAATTGAGGTCGAACATCGTATTGAGTCTGCCGAATATCTCGCCCGCCTGCTTCATTGCGGAAAGGTTGCCGGTGAGGACAATGTCTCTCGTACCGTGAGCCTCGGCGGCGAAACGGCTGACCATTGCGATGGTCTCGAATACCATATTGATAATGCCGAGCGCGATATCGGACTTTGTCGCAATATCACTGACCTTGCCGAAGTTTGCGGCGGTCATCGTCTCGGTAAGGTTGGGAGTTATCGCAACCTTGGAAATATCGTTGATGCGCAGGTCGACCTTGGTAAGATCGCCGTCAAGCGCAAGCTCCTCTATATGCTGAACCGTATCCATGCCGAGAATCTGCTTTGAAAGCCCCACAAGGGTACCACCGCCGACTCCGGTACCGCCGAGATGCTCGGGCTCCCTGCCCTCCTCGGCTATAACGAGCGCCGTGCCGGTGCCCATGCTGACAACGACGGAACGTTTAAGTCCCGACAGATAAAGCCCGCCGAAGCCTATGCAGCGGAATTCGGGTACTATCTCGCACGGGAGACCGTAAAGCGGGTGAGACACGAAGCTTGAGCCCGCGCCGGTTATCATAACCTTGGAAACGTCCTCGAGGGTAAGCGAATTTTCCTCGATGAATTTACCGAACGCGCCGTAAACCGACGTTATCGGGTCGGTTGCGCGGACGAACATCGGGTTCATAAGGCGAGGCGCACTGCTCCCGTCGGTTACGTCGAAGCCGACGATTTTCGTCGAGCTTCCGCCGACGTCGATACCTATAATAATTTTTCTGGACACGGTTATACACGCCCTTTCCATTACTGTCGATGTATTATAACACAAACACGGAGAATAATCAAGATGTATCAAAAACCATCCGTACTGAAAGACAAAAAGCTCTTCGTTTTCGACCTTGACGGCACCGTGTATCTCGGCGGAAAGGTTTTCCCCGAGGCGGCGCATTTTATCGCGTCTCTCCGCGAGCACGGCAGACGGGTACTGTTTTTCACGAACAACGCCTCGCGCAGTCACGCGATGTATACGGAAAGACTGACAAGTCTCGGTCTTGCGCAAAACGAGAGCGAGATTATGACGGCGGGCGACGTAACGCTCGAATTCCTCACGAGAAAGCGTGCGGGCGTTCCCGTTTACCTTATGGGCACGACGGCACTATGGGGGGATTTTCACACGGCGGGTATCCCGCTTGTGAACGGCGCGGACGGCAGACTCACAACGGACACCGTGCCCGGTATCGTCGTTACGAGCTACGACCGTGAGCTGACCTTCGACAAGCTCAACCTCGCGTGCGGATTTTTGAGAAACGGCGCGGAGTACATCTGTACCCACCCGGACTACAATTGCCCGATAGAGGGAGGCTATGAGCCCGACAGCGGGTCCATAGCCGCGGCGGTCACCGCTTCGACCGGAATTTCTCCGAAATTCCTCGGTAAACCGTCACCCGAGGTTGCGGAAATGATATGCGCCGCGACGGGCACGGACAGAGATTCCATCTGCATGATAGGAGACAGACTTTATACCGACATCGCCGCAGGCAGACGTGGCGGCATCACCGCTGTGCTGACGCTCACCGGTGAGGGCACGAGAGAGGACGCCGACGCCCTGCCCGATGAAGACAAGCCCGATATTATAGCAGAAAGTCTTGAAGAGATAGAAAAAGCAATTTTCTGAGGACAAACAAAACGCACGCCCCCGAAGGAGCCAGCCTTTGTTATTCAGAAACCGTTATATGCGGCGCACCGATTAGTCGGCGATGTCAGCATACATGAAGTACCAGTAACCGTAAGGCGAATGCCAGGAACCGGTAAGCTTCGCGCTCTGGAGATAGAAGTCGGTGTAGTAAGCTACAGGAACGAGACCTGCGTCACCCATCAGAACGTCCTCTGCTGCGTGGAGAGCTGCGGAACGAGCCTCAACGTCAGTGGTGGAACGAGCGATGTCCATCTGCTTATCGAACTCGGGGTTGTTGTACTTACCGTCGTTATTACCGTTGGTGGAATAAGGAAGGTCAAGCATGTTGGAGGGGTCGCTGTAGTCGCCTACCCAACCGTTACGTGCGGACTCATAGTCACCTGCACGACGGAGAGGAGTGAAGCTTGCCCACTCTACAACCTCAACGTTGAGGTCAACACCGATTTCCTTCCAAGCCTGCTGCAGATACTCTGCAACAACCTTGTGGTAACCTGCGTCGTTGGTGGAATAAGTGAACTTAACGTCGGGATTTTCGGGATCTGCATTGTAGCCGGCCTTCTTCATAAGCTCTTTAGCCTCTTTGAGGTTAGCTTCGAAGTCGTTGCTGATGTAGGTCTTGCCGCCGTTAGCATTTTCCATGAAGTCGCCGCCCTTGGGATCTGCCCAACCGGGACCCATGAAGTTGTATGCGGGGAGATAAGTGCCCTGCATAAGGGTACCTGCAACGTACTCACGGTCGATTGCAAGGCTGAGTGCCTTTCTTACGTCAGCATTGTTGAAGGGCTCAATACCGTCGTTAAGGCTGAGGTAGTAGGTACCGATGATAGGATCGATGTGGAATTCAGCGTTGCCGTTAAGAGAAGGAATTTCCTCGGTGGGAACGTCCTTGATCATGAGAGCTTCACCGGACTGGTATGCAGAGTAAGCTGCATTGGAGTCCTCGATGAGGAGCCACTTGATGCTGCCGAGCTTGATGGCGTCAGCGTCACGGTAGTTGGGGTTCTTAGCGGTGATGATATGGCTGCCGGGTACCCACTCGGTGATCATGAAGGGACCGTTGCAGACATAGGTCTCGGGAGATACTGCCCAAGCGTCGCCGTTAGCTTCTACGGTAGCCTTCTGAACAGGGCTCAGAGTTGCAAATGCTGCAAGGCTGCCGAAGTAAGAGCAGGGAGACTCAAGGGTAACCACGAGGGTGGTTGCGTCCTTAGCAACAACCTGAAGTGCATCGAGGTTGCCTTCCTGTGCTTCTGCGAAGCCCTTTACGGGGAGAAGAACGGTTTCAGCGTAGGGAGCAGCGGTTGCAGGGTCTGCAACTCTCTTCCAGCTGTAAACGAAGTCTTCAGCGGTAAGGGGAGTACCGTCGGACCACTTAAGGTCGGAACGGAGGTTGAAGGTCCATACGAGACCGTCATCGGAAACGCTCCAGGATTCTGCCTGGCCGGGAGCCAGTTCACCCTTCTCGTCAACGATGAGGAGGCACTCGGAGATGTGGAGGAGCATGTTGCCGCCGTCCACTGCACTGTTAAGTGCGGGGTCGAGAGTCTCGGGGTTGGGGCCTACCTGAACTGCGAGCTGCTTTCCTTCAACAGGAGTGTCAGTGTTGCCGGTTCCGGTGGTATCGGGAGTATTGGTATTACCGTTATCGCAGGATACCAGTACCATGCTCAATACCATGATAAGCGCCAGAATAAGAGCTAACTTTTTCATTGGATTTCTCCTTTATAAAAATATATTGTGAATTAACGCCTTTCGGCGCTTCTTCCTGATTTGGGAGAGTAAATTATTTTACTCTGTCGATGTGATGGCACGCCGCATAGTGCCCGGGGGATACTTCCTTCCATTCCGGCTCGCATTCGGCGCACAGCTTGTCGGCATAGGGACAGCGTGTGCGGAAGCGGCAGCCCGACGGGGGATTCACGGGGCTGGGCACGTCGCCCTCGAGAACGATTCTCTTCGAATTTCTCGATACCTGCGGGTCAGCTATCGGAATCGCGGAAATAAGGCTTCTCGTATAGGGATGTACGCTGTGGAACGTGAGCTCGTAGGAATCCGCAAGCTCGACGAGCTTACCGAGATACATAACGCCGATTCTGTCGGAGATGTGCTTGACTACGCTGAGGTCGTGCGCGATGAAGAGGTAGGTGAGACCGAGCTCGTCCTGCAGGTCCTCAAACATATTGATAACCTGTGCCTGAATCGACACGTCAAGTGCCGAGATAGGCTCGTCGCAGACGATAAACTCGGGGTCTACCGCGAGAGCGCGGGCGATACCGACTCTCTGACGCTGACCGCCCGAGAACTCGTGCGGGTAGCGGTTTGCGTGCTCGGAGTTGAGTCCGACCTTTTCAAGCATGGAGATAATCTTGTCGTATCTCTCTTTTTTGTTTTTGGCAAGGTGATGAATGTCGATGGCTTCACCGACGATATCACCGACGGTCATACGGGGGTCGAGAGATGCATAGGGGTCCTGGAAGACTATCTGCATCTTACGGCGGTAAGGTAACATATTAACGGCGGTTTTTTTGCCGAAAACGGGCTTGCCGTCCGCTCCGGTTTTAACCGAACCGTCCTCGTTATATACGGGAACGTCGCCGGAATCGAAAAGAACCTTGCCGTCGTATATGATTCTGCCCGAGGTAGGCTCGTAAAGGCGGAGAAGCGTTCTTCCCGTGGTGGTTTTACCGCATCCGGACTCGCCGACGAGACCGAGAGTTTCGCCCTTGTAGAGGAAGAAGGAAACGTCGTCGACCGCTTTTACGTATTTTCTCTTAAGTCCGCCGCCGGAAACGGGGAAATACTGCTTCAGGTTCCGGACTTCAACCATTTTTTTGTTGTCCATTTAAATCTCCCCCTTTTCCGTCTGTTCTTTCTGGAGCATCCAGCATGCGCTGTAATGCACGTCGTCAATATCCGTATAAGGAGGCATTTCACGGAGACAAATCTTCATGCAGTTTTCGCATCTTGAAGCGAAAGCGCAGCCCTTCGGGAGATTAAGCATATCCACGGGCGTACCCTCGATGGGAACGAGCTTCTTGTGCTCTTTTTCGTCAAGACGCGGGATACTTCTGAGAAGTCCCTTCGTGTATTCGTGCTTCGGATTATAGAATATATCGTCGGTTGTGCCGTATTCTACGACTCTGCCCGCATACATTACGGCGATTCTGTCGCAGATACTGGAAACGACACCGAGGTCGTGAGTTATCATTATAACTGCCATACCGAGCTTATCCTTAAGCTCCATAATAAGCTCGATAATCTGTGCCTGAATGGTAACGTCGAGAGCCGTCGTGGGCTCGTCGGCTATAAGAAGCTTGGGCTCGCAGGCAAGAGCTATTGCAATCATGACTCTCTGTCTCATACCGCCGGAAAGCTCGTGAGGATACTGCTTCAGTCTTTTTTCGGGCTCGTTGATGCCTACGAGAGTGAGCAGTTCTTTTGCTCTTTCCTTTGCTTCCTTTGCGGTTTTATCGGTATGAAGCTTGATAACCTCGCAGATCTGGTTGCCTATCGTATATACGGGGTTTAGGCTCGTCATGGGGTCCTGGAAGATGATGGAAACCTCGTTTCCTCTCATCTTGCGGAATTCCTTTTCCGACATATCGTTGATGCGGTGACCGTTGAAATCAAGAGTACCGCCGATAAGTTTTCCGGGGTGTGCCGTCAGACCCATAAGGCTGTACGCGGTAACCGATTTGCCCGAGCCGGACTCGCCGACGATGCCGAGCACCTCGCCCTTGTTAAGGTGGAGAGATACGTCGTTAAGCGCTTTGACTTCTCCTGCGGGGGTAAAGAACGAGAGACGCTCGTTCTGTATTTCCATTAAGTAATCGCTCATTATTCTCCCCTCCTTTTAGTTCTTCATCTTCGGGTCGAATGCGTCACGCAGACCGTCGCCGAACAGGTTGAAGCTGAGAATAATAAGGCTTATGAGAATCGCGGGTGCGAACAGAAGGTAGGGATACGTAGCCATACCGTTGATTGCCGCACTTGCAAGGCTTCCGAGGCTGGGGAGCGGAACCGCAACGCCGAGGCCGAGGAAGGAAAGGAAGCTCTCGGTAAAGATGGACGAAGGAATCTGCAGAGTCGTGGTAACGATAAGAGTACCGATACAGTTCGTAAGCAGATGCTTTCTTATGATTCTGCCGCTTCCCGCGCCGAGAGCGCGTGCCGCGGTAACGTATTCGCTCTCTTTAAGTACGAGCACCTGAGAACGGACGATTCTTGCCATGCCGACCCAGTAAAGAAGTGCGAACACGATGAAGATACTGATAAGGTTAGTACCGACGGTGTTAATCCACGTAAAGCCCGGTACTTTTGAAAGGCTTTCAAGCGGTTCGGTGATTGCGAAGGAAATCAGCACGATGAGAAGCACGTCGGGAATGGTGTAGATGATATCGACGATTCTCATCATGATTATATCGACCCATCCGCCGCAGAATGCGGCAATGGAGCCGTAAAGCGAACCGATAACGAGAATGATGGCTGCAGCGATAAGACCGACCATAAGGGAAATGCGGCTGCCCATCATCATACGGGCGGCATAGTCACGGCCGAGGTTGTCGGTGCCGAGAACGTGGGGGAAGACGTCCTCACCCGCATCGATTCTCTCCTGCTCGACTGCGGAATATTCCATGGGAGCGAGATGCTCGCAGCCCTTGTACTGCGTATCGTAGGTATAAGGATAAAAGCTCGGTACAACGAACGAGAAGAACATTATAACGAGGATAACCGCAAAGCTTATCATTGCAATGGGGTCTTTAACGAGCCGTCTGAAGCCGTCCTTCCAGAAAGAGACGGATTCGCGCATTATAACGAGACTCTGCTTTTCTTCATTTGTTGCCGGGATGAAATCCTCGGTTTTCAGCTGAAAGCTTAAGGGGTTTCTGAGATTCATGTCCTTCCTCCTTACTTCAACTGAATTCTCGGGTCGATAAGCTTATAAACGATATCGACGATAACGTTCATTACGACCATAAGGGTAGCGAGGAATATGGTGGTCCCCATAATCATCATGTAGTCACGGTTGGTGATTGAGCTGACGAACTCACGTCCGAGTCCCGGAATGGTGAATATTTTCTCAACTACGAAAGAACCCGTTAAGGTATATGCAAGCATAGGACCTACGTACGTAACGATGGGAAGGATTGCGTTACGGAGTGCGTGCTTGAAGAGGCTGACCGTCTGAGAAAGTCCCTTTGCCTTTGCGGTACGCATATAGTCCTGACCGAGAACGTCAAGCATCGAGGAACGCATCAGTCGTGCGATGTACGCGGTGGGATAGAATGCGAGCGCGAATACCGGGAGAACGTATCTCTGCCACGTCATGTTGCCGATAGACGGCAGCCAATGCAATTTGTTGGTGAAGAAATACATGGTAACCGTACAAACGACAAAGCTCGGCACGGCTATTCCGATTGTGGCAAGCACCATTATCAGTTTATCCGAGAATTTTCCCCGTTTAAACGCCGTAAAGCAGCCGGCGGGAATACCGACGACCAGAGCAACAAGAACGGAAACGCCGCCCACTTTCGCGGAAACGGGGAACTTATCGAGGATAATGTCGATAACCTCACGACCTCTCTGCTTAAGAGAAGGACCGAAATCCCCGTGAAGAATGTTCTTCATATATGTAACGTACTGCTCAAGCAGCGGTTTATCAAGACCGAATTTTGCTTCGAGAGCTGCCTTTGCCTGCGGACTTATGGCTTTTTCAGCCTCGTAAGGTCCGCCGGGAACGGCATTCATCAGGAAGAACGTGAGCGTAGCTACAAGCCAAATCGTAAGAATGGCAAGCAGAACACGCTTTAAGATATACTTTGCCATAAATGAAAATGCCTCACTTTAAATTGCTTTGGGTATCGAAAATGCCTGAAAACGGCATAAATACCGATAATCCACACATTATAGTTATTCGATATTATATCACCATGCATCCGTTTTGTCAATGGCAAATGACACCCGCAGGGAGTGACGGATTCATCCGTTTTTTCGCATTTTCGGCAAATACGGTATAATTATGCCGATATCGGGCGGTATCGGTTAATCTGCAGGTATATATATACGAAAGCCCGCATATAAAAATATTTGCGCGAAGGCAAAAAAGAATCCCTTCGCGGAAAATCATTCACTTTTCAGCCGCTTATGCGGTCCGTATTGTAGTCGGAGCGGAGTATTGCGCAGATACCGACGGTCTCGTAACGCCTCTTGACGGCGAGACTGTCGCGGTGGGCACCCTCAAAGGTCATGCCGCATTTCTCCATGACGCGGCGGCTTGCGGCGTTTTCCTCCATATAGTGCGCCTCAATGCGATGCAGCTCGAGATAGTCGAACCCGAAGCGGATAACGCGGCGAAGCGCCTCGGTTGCGTATCCGTTACCCTTGTAGTCGGGGTTTATGACATAGCCGACCTCGGCGGAGTCGTTTGCAAAATCAAAACGGGTAAAGCCGCACGTACCTATCATCTTTCCGGTCTCACGAAGCTCGACTGCCCAGTCGAAGAATTCGCCCGAGCGGTATTTCGTCTGCAGATAAACGAGATACTGATACGAAAACTTGCGGGTGGGATGAGGCTCCCACGTGAGATAGCGCGTGGTTTCCTCGCGGTGAGCGTAGTCGAACATATCGTCCGCATCGCGTTTATCCATACGGCGGAGAATCAGTCTGTCGGTTTCAAGCACCGGTGTATCCCTGAAGGTATGGGTTATTTCGTCACGGGTCAGCATACGCGCCCTCCTCTCTTTTTCGTTCATTTCGTATTATACACGCAAACGGTGTCACTTTCAAGTACTTCTTTCATATTATATGTTGACCGCGGGCGGCGCTTGTGATAAAATGATAAATTGAAAGGAAGTGTTCTTATCCATGAAAGCAGTAATTTTCGGCGCGGGCAACATCGGCCGCGGATTCATCGCTCCTCTTTTCTCGGGAGCGGGCTATGAGGTCACGTTTATCGACGTGTCGCAGGTGCTTATAGAAGCCGTAAACAAAACTCACGAATATACTCTGCGCATCGTATCGAACGACGGCGAGAGAGAGGTAACGATAAATAACGTATACGCCGTTGACGGCAACGACGCGGACGCCGCCGCACGCGCTATTGCGGATGCGGACATCACCGCGACCTGCGTGGGCGCGAAGGCGATAAAGTTCATTCTGCCGAATTTCATTCGCGGACTCCGTCTCCGTCTTGCGGAAAGCGGACGTCCCCTTGACCTTCTTATATGCGAAAACCTCATGAACGCCGACGAGTACGTGCGCTCGATGCTCGAGGGTGAGCTTACCCCCGACGAGCTTGCATCTGTCGGTCTCGTTGAGACCTCCGTCGGCAGAATGGTTCCCGCCCCCGACAAGGACAAGCTTGCCGCCGACCCGCTCTTTATCGCGGTTGAGGAATACGGCGTGCTTCCCGTTGACCGCGACGCGTTCAGGGGCGAGCCTCCTGCCGTTAAGCAGATTGTGCCGTTCAGCCCGTTCAAATATTATATTGAAAGAAAACTGTATCTTCACAACATGGGTCACGCGGTATGCGCATACCTCGGCGACTATATGGGATACGAAAAAATATGTACGTCCATCGCCGATACCGCGGTCAGAGTTATCGTGACCGAGGCAATGACGGAATCGGTGCTTGCTCTTGCTAAGAGATATAACCTTGACCCCGCCCCGATTATGAATCACGCCGCAGACCTTATCCGCCGCTTCGGAAACCGTGCGCTCGGCGATACCTGCGCGAGAGTCGGCGCGGATATCCCGCGTAAGCTTGCCCCCTCCGACCGTCTTACCGGAGCCGCTCTCTCCGTTATCGAAGCGGGTGCGTCTCCCGTTTATATCGCGCTCGGTGCCGCCGCCGCGCTCTTCACCTACACGGCGTCGCTTGACGGTGAGGGCGAGACCGCTCTGCCCCGCGCAATGGAGCACTATACTTCCCTTTCGGGCGTTTCGGACGGTGTGCTCTTTGACTACGTAAGCCGTTTCTACTCTCTCTTCCTTGCGGGAGAGTCGCTTGAAGGAATCATCGCCGCCGCAGACGTGCTGAAGCACGAGGCTGCCGGCATGATTGTATAAACAGCCACTTGTTTTACGCTGTATATTCGTGCCGAAAGGAATGCATGAATTATTATGATTCTCTGTGATACCCATACCCACACTCATTTTTCGTTTGACGGCGAGCAGACGGCGGACGATATCTGCGCGACTGCGGTTGCACACGGTGCCTCCCGCGTGGCGCTCACCGACCACTACGACATAGACTGCATGCTTGACGGGCTCTACCCCGAGTACGACGTCAAAGGCGCGCGCGCCGAATTTGAGGCGGCAAAGAAAAAATACGAGGGCAAGCTCGACTTCGTTTTCGGCATCGAGCTCGGTCAGCCGCATCTGCGCGAGACCGAGGCTATTAAGTTTATTAAAGAAAATGACGTACGCTTTGTCATCGCATCGGTGCATAACCTTGAAAACGTACCCGATTTTATCTTTCTGAAATACGACGAGATGCCGCAGGTGTTTATCGAAAACCTGTTCGAGCGGTACCTGAACGACGTAATACGCACGACCTCGTTTGAGCCCGCACACGTTATTGCGCACTGCACCTACCCGTGCAGATATATAAACCGTGACGGGCGGCGCCTCGATACCCGCAAATATTTTGACCTTTACCGCGTTCTCTTTGATAAAATGAAGGAAAGAGGACTCGCGCTTGAGCTTAACACCTCCGGCATACGCAAGAAATACGGAATCTCACCCGACGACGGCGTGCTCCGCTTCTACCGCGAATGCGGCGGTGAAATCGTCTCCTGCGGGTCGGATGCACACATAGTGGGCGATACCTGCGCCGACGTTGCCGACTCCGTGGAATATCTGAAATCAATTGGCTTCAAATATCTTACCGTACCGTCGGAGGACGGCGCGGAGATTATCAAAATAGACTGAAAGGTGAGCCTATGACAGACATCAGCCTTTTATATCCGAATCCCGAAACGGCATTCTCCCCGTCCGAGGAGAGCGGCGCCGCGGAAAAGCTGTGGGCGGCTGCCGCCGTTCAGCTTTCGCTTGACGAGGCGCTCGACATGAACGCGGAGGCTGTGGCGCGTCTCGTTACGCGTGACGCGGAAACGGTCAGATACCGTCAGGAGGTATTCTCCGACCTGCTCGGCGCTCCCGAAATCTGCGAGACGTTCAGACGGATGATACCGATGCTCGACGACATATCGGAGCTTCGCAGAATGGGAAGCGATTTTTCCGCGTCCGACGGCGAGGGTTACCTTTATTCCGTCGCGGAGGCGGAGATTTACCTTTCCCTGCTTGAGCTTCTGCGCGACGGTATTCTGCCGCACGCGGATAAATTCTCAAGCGGTGCGATGAAGGAGTTTTCACGCAGGATAAGCGAGCTTACGGAAAGCCCCGACGCACTTGAGCTGAACGAGAGACTCTCCGAGCTTTCATCCCGCGTGAGAGAGATAAAGAGCGTTACGATAGGCGTGAATCTCGACGGCAGAATGAAACCCGAGAGTGCCGGTGTGCTTGCCGTAAACAACGAGCAGTTCCGCTCGGGCGAGCTTCTCGACCGTATTCTGCGTCTTGAGTTCAAGCCCGGTGACATGACGTGCATCGCTCCGCTGACCCCCTTTAAGAAAGGTCAGTCGGAAAACGAGCAGACGGCAATGTCGCAGGCGTTCTCGTCGGGTATTGCGAACGTGTTCCGCTCGTCGGTACGTCAGTGGAAGCGCATCGTTCAGGCGTACGTGCTTGAAAACACCGACTTTCTGCTACGACTGATGCCGGAGATAGAGTTTGTGACCAAGGGCGTGAAGCTTTGCGAAAAGCTCAAAGAGAGAGGCTGCACCCTCACCTTCCCGACGGTTGCGGAGGCGTGTGAGAAGCGCTTTGACGCGAAAGCACTCATAAACCCGCTCATCGCGCTGAAGACGGACGGTGAGCTCGTACCGAACGATTTCGCCTTCGACGACGACGGCATGATTTACGTTATAACGGGGCCCAACAGAGGCGGTAAATCGGTCATCACGTGCGCCGTGGGTCAGGCTCAGGCGATGACTCAGCTCGGTCTGCCCGTATGCGCCGACGCCGCGACGGTCAGCCCGTGCGACAATATATTCACCCACTTCCCCACCGGAAGCGACGACACCGTTGAGAAGGGCCGTCTCGGTGAGGAATGCGCACGACTGGGTGAAATATTCGACCGCGTTACGTGCGAGAGCATCGTGCTTCTTGACGAGTCCCTCTCCTCAACCGGCTCGTACGAGGGTTCGTACATTGCCGCGGAGGTACTTGCGGGCTTCAGCATTGCGGGCTGCCGCGGCATCTTCTCGACTCACCTGCACGACCTTGCCGCCGCAGTACCCGAGCTCAATGAAAAATGCACCGCCGCCGGCGGAGTTAAGATAGACAACCTTTCGGCAGACATACGTGACGGTCAGCGAAGCTTCCGTATCGTGCGCCGCACGCCCGACGGAAAGAGCTACGCCTCCGACATTGCCGACAAATACGGTCTGTCGTTTGACAGTATCAAGAGCAAGCTTGCATCGCACGTGGAGGGACAGGCATGAACTGGGAAGAGCTTGAAAAAACCTGCCGGGAATGCACCGCCTGCCCGCTGTGCGAAAGCCGCACGAACTGCGTGTTCGGTACCGGCTCGACCGATGCGCGGCTTATGTTCGTAGGCGAGGCTCCCGGAGAAAAAGAGGACCTCTCCGGCGTACCGTTCGTCGGTGCCGCCGGAAAACTGCTTGACACGTACCTTCGCGCCGTTGACATTCCGCGTGAGGACGTATATATCGCAAACATACTGAAATGCCGCCCGCCGAAAAACCGCGACCCGCTCCCCGCGGAGCAGGACGCGTGCATCGGTTACCTGCGCGAGCAGGTGAAGCTCATCCGCCCCGAGATAATCGTGTGCCTCGGCAGAATATCGGCGATGAGGCTGATTTCTCCCGATTTCAAGATTACAAAAGAGCACGGAAAATTTGTGAGGAAGGGTAATTTCGTCATGACGGCGGTCTTCCACCCCGCGGCGCTCCTGCGCGACCCGAGAAGAAAAGAAGACATGTTCACCGACATGAAGAACATAAAAGCCTACCTCGACGGAAATTACAATCCTTTTGAAGAATAAAAACAAAACCGTTCGGAAGGGTTGAGCCCCATAAGGATGTTTTTTGAAACAAATAACCCTCAGAAAAGAGTTTCTTTTCTGAGGGTTATTTTTTCATCTCAACAAACCGGGATTTGCACTATATAATCTAAACCAATAATAATGCAACCCCCAAAATCATAAATATAGCAGGAACGCCATAGGCATCTATTTTTTTGACAGTATCCCAACGAATCTTGTCCGGTGTCATGGGCTGATGATAGGCATTCTGGTTTGAACAATAAATATGCTTCCATCGGAATATATACCCAAAGAATGACCAAATTGAGAATGCGATTAAACTTATGCCAATGGCATACTTACTTTTTGTGATATACATAAGAAGAAGCATCAAGGCTATCCATCCATAGCGATGAAAGTAAGCTAAAAGTACAATACGTATGTTTGGTTGCTTTTTTCCTTTCCTTTTTGTCATTCTATTCCTTCCCTGGACAGCCTTACAAATTCTAATTTGTCCACATCCATAACGAGCATCGGATTTTACCGCACAAAATCCACATCCCGAAAAACATCCTTATCAGGCTGTCGCAAATAAATCCGAACGGTTTTTTACATTAGTTCTGCACTCTACACTCTGCGTTCTGCGCTCGTTACGGCTGTGCCGACTGCTCGCGGAGTCCGTTCACGTAGGCTTTGTTTGCTTCGTGCTCCTCGTTGGTCGAGGCAAAGTAGGTCTTGCCCTCGTACGATACGAAATAATAATAGTTCGTGTCTGCCGGGGTCAGCGCGGCGTTTATCGCACTCGCACTCGGGTTTGCGATGGGTCCCGGAGGAAGCCCGTCGTTCAGGTACGAGTTGTACGGAGAGTCGTATTTGAGGTCCTCGCCCGTGCACGTATTCGGGCGGGTACCCGTATCGTGGTGGATTGCGTACAGTATCGTAGCGTCGCTCTCGAGACGCGGATAATAGTCGCTTGCGAGTCTGTTGCGGAAGACGGAGGAAACGGTGTTGTAGTCCGCCGCCATGCCCGCCTCCTTCTCTATCATGGAGGCAATGATAAGCACCTGGTCGGTGGTGAAGCCCGCGGACGTTGCGGTCTCCTTATATTTGTCACCGTATATGACGTTGAAGCGCGCAAGCAGCTTGTTTATAACGGTCTTCTCGGACGACTGATTGTAGAACTCGTACGTATCGGGGAAAAGGTATCCGTCAAGACGGTAGAAGCGGCCCGTGCTCTTCCAGTCGGTCGCGTCAAGCTCGTCAACGAACCAGTAGTCGAAATCGTAATTGTTGATGACGTCAACGTATTTCTCCTTGGTACCGATGCCCGACTCGACGAGAAGGTTTATAATCTCGTCGGTGGTAAAGCCCTCGGGAATCGTTATCCACGACGTACCCTCGGGTTCGTGCTCCTTGAAGCCGTACAGAAGGTCCTCGTAGTCGGTGGCGGGAGTTACGGTATAAGTTCCCGCGAGGAACTTGCCGTCGTCATTCTTATACGACGCGTAGAACTTGAAGATGCCCGGATACTTGATTACTCCGTTTTCGGCAAGGATATCCGCGACGTCCTCTATACCCGCATCCTCGGGAATCGTGACGGTTATCTCCTCGTCCGTTTTGACAAATGCGAAAACGTCGTTGCCGACGAGGATAATGAAAAGAGATATGCCGACGGAAACCAGAAGCACGAGCACCATGTAAACCACCGCTTTGACTATGCTCATGACGGTGTTGCCGCCGCTCTCGCTTCCCGCAGTCTGAAGCCTTGAGAAGAAGGAAGCCTTTTCTTTTTTCGGTTTCTCGGGCTCGGCTTTCGGCAAATGCATCGGTCTCGTACCGCCGTCGTCGGCGCCGCCGTTTACGGCAACGGGTGCGGGCGTTTTTATTACGACGGTAGCCTCGGGATTTACCTTCGCGGTTACCTCGGGGTTGAGTTCGGTCTTCAGCTTGACGGGACGGGTGGCGGACATTTCTCCGCTATCGGACGCAGCGGGCTTGTGCACGGGTATCTGTCTCGTCTCACCGCCGACGTCGGTCTGCGGTCTGACAGAGTGCTGAGGTGCGGGACGGCTTGTCTGCGCACTTCTCTGCACGGGAATCTGTCTCGTTTCACCGCCTACGTCGGTCTGCGGTCTGACTGCAGACTGAGGTGCGGGACGGCTTACCTGAGGTGCACTTCTCTGCACGGGAATCTGACGCGTTTCACCGCCTACGTCGGTCTGCGGTCTGACTGCGGACTGAGGTGCAGGGCGGCTCACCTGCGGTGCGCTTCTCTGCACGGGAATCTGTCTCGTTTCACCGCCTACGTCGGTCTGCGGTCTGACTGCGGACTGAGGTGCAGGGCGGCTTACCTGAGGTGCACTTCTCTGCACGGGAATCTGCCGCGTTTCGGCGTTCATGTCGGTGCCGGTGGGAACCGGACGTGATACGGGCGTCGGACGCGGAACCGTACCCCTCTGCACGGGACGTTGTGTACCGCTTCCCGATACGGGCATCTGACGGGTTACGGGAGTGGGTCTCGGCACGGGAGTCGGCTTCGGCACACGGGTAACGCCCGGCTTTGCCGAATCGGGGCGTTTTGTTACCGGTATCATTACCGTGTCGCCCTGCTCCGTACCTCGTACGTGCCGCGTCCCGGACGGTCTTTCGGGCACGTCTCCCGGGATTTTGTTATTTTCCATAAATATTACCTTTCAAAGGGTACTTGGTTACCTTGACACGTTTATTGCCGCGGCAACTATGTACAGCACGATAAGCGCCGTATAGAGAGGCGAGAACGCCGCTTTTGCGAGTCCCGCCGCGCCGCCGCCGTTCTTCTTTTCGACCACGTAGCCGGACGGCTCGTTTTTCTCGGCGTAGCCTGCGTACAGTCTTTCGGCCTCACCGAAGGTGAGTATTGCGAACACTACCGAAAGCGTAACGAGCAAAAATCCGAACATTACGAGTCCCTGACTGCTGACGACTCTGTATATGAGGTCACCGAAGAATATGGTGGCGGTGTTATAAAGGATATGTACGACCATGCTCGCAAAGACGGAGCGCGTTGCATACAGAACGAGCACAAGCACAAATCCGCCGAAGAGATACACGGGGAGACGTACGAAGCTGAAATGGAACATGGCGAACGAAAGTGACGAGAGAATTATCGCCGCGGGCATACCGCAGGACTCGTACTCGGCACAGATGACGCCGCGGAAGAGAAGCTCCTCCGTTATAGCGGGAAGCACCGCCATTGTGAGAATAACGTAAAAGCCGCCGAGCATTCCGCCGTTCGTTTCATACGTGGTCACGACCTCGCTCTGCGGGAACGCAAGATGAAGCACATAGCTGAGTCCCGACGAGCCGAAGAAAAGAAATCCGAGGGCGAATATAATAATCGCCACGTGCCGCGCCGTGAACGGGCGCAGACGCATTCTGCCCGAATATCCCTTGCCGCGCAGACGTGCGAACACGACCGTAGGCAGGGCGATAATGAAAAGCTGAAGCAGTGACGCCGTGATATACGGGTCGCTGTCGGTGCCGAACACGTCGGCGGGAAGCACCGTTATCGCCTCCATCAGTATGAACACGATAAGCAGAAGCGCGGGTGCCGCAATTACCGGTTTAGTTTTCACTTGTGTTTACAACTCCGTTTTCGGTAAGAAGGACGTCAACACTGACGTCGTATCTTCCTCTCGGTACCGAGGGGAGAATGAAATCGCCGTAGACGACTCCGATTGACGAGCCGCAAAACGACGAGAGAAATCTGTCGTAGAAGCCTTTGCCGTAACCTATTCTGTAGCCCTGTTTATCGAACACGATACCCGGCACGAAGCATATCGCCGTGCCCGCACCCTGCCCGTCGTAAACGGGCGCGTCCGCGGGCGGCTCGGGTATGCCGTAGCTGTCGGGGTACAGCTCGTCGTACGAGCTCACGAAATGATAGGTCATCGTGTGGCTTTCCTTATGGCAGCGCGGAAACGCAATCTTTTTACCCTTTGAGAGTGCCCTCTCGGCGAGAGCACGGAGATTTATCTCGTTTTCCGTTGCGGCATAGAGAAGCACGTAATCGGCAAAGCGGAAGCTTGCAAGAGCCGCACCTGCGCCGCAGATGACCGCGTCGCGGCGTTCACGCTCGCCCGCATCCATGAGGCGGCGTTTTTCCTTATACTCCGCCCGCATAGCGTCCTTCGCCGCCTTTACGGGGTTGACCGCAGGCGTGAAGGAAACGTTTTCCCCCGCCATAGTCAGGCGATGATGGCTTCGCGGAGACGCTCCGCCTCATCGTCGCCCTTGAGTGCGCCGACGAGTTCGAGAGCGAACTCGGTTGCACTTCCCATGGCGCGTCCGGTGATGAACTCGCCGTCCCTTATAACGTCGCAATCGTAGGTCTGCGCGCCCTTAAGTCTGTCCTCATATCCCGGGAAGCAGGTAGCCATTCTGCCGTCGAGCAGTCCCATGTCTCCGAGCACGGAGGGGGCGGCGCAGATAGCGCAGACAAAGCCGCCCTTTTCCGCAGTCGCGGAAACGGCGTTCTTAACGGTCTCGGATGCTCCGAGATTAAGAGTGCCGGGCATACCGCCGGGAAGCACTACCATCTCAACGTCGGGGAGAAGAGCGGAAACGTCCTCTTCCTTCACGTCGGTTACTACCTTGATGCCGTGAGCACCGGTTACGGTTTCTGCTCCGACTCCGACAAGGCGGACGTCGATTTTTTCACGTCTCAGGAGATCGACGGCGGTAAGCGCCTCAATCTCTTCAAAACCTTCTGCAAGAAATACGAGTACCATATTAAACTCCTTTTATCTTACGGGCGATACCGTGACACCGAGAACTTTCGACGCCGCACGGCATACGTCCTTGTGAATTTCTTCTCTTGAACGGATTTCTCCGTTTCCGTCACCGCAGTCTATCACGGTCCAGTTCATCTTTTCGGACACGTAAGCCGACGCACGGCGGCACGACGCGAGATAATCCATATCCGCCTCGTGAATATCTTTTACGATCCCGTTTTGCTCGCACCGCTTCTCTATAAGGCGGGCTGAAATTTCGGGAGAAAGCGAGAGCATTACCGTTCCCGCGGGCTCGGGGAGTCCGAGCTTTCCGAACTCAAAGTCCCACAGCCACGCAAGGAAGGCGTCCCACTCGCTCTCGGGAAGCTTTGAGAGCTGATGATATGCGTTCGCTGTAGTGTAACGGTTTGCTATAATCACCGTATCGGGGTGGGCGGCAATATCTTTATGTTTCGTTCTGAACGCGACGAGCCGGTCGACTGCGAAAAGCGACGAGGCGGCGTACGCGCCCGTGTCACCCGGTGATGTGCCGAGCTCGCCTGACAGATACATCTTTACGGGCTCCGACGATTTGCTTTCGTAATCGGGGAAGCTGATGCAGACCGCTTTCACTCCCGACGCCGTCAGCGCCTCGAGCAGAAGCTTGCTTTGCGTTTCCTTGCCCGAGCCGTCGAGCCCTTCTATTGCTATAAGTTTACCCAAAGTACGCTCATTCCTTTCATTCATCATCGCCGCGAACGGACATTTCGAGGAACTGTTCTCTCGTAATGAGAACCTCTCTCGGCTTCTGACCGTCCTGCGCCGATATGTATCCGCGGCTTTCCATCATGTCGATGATTTTTGCCGCTCTGCCGTAACCGACGGACATCTTACGCTGAAGCAGCGAGGTCGATATCTTTCTCGCGTCTACGGCGATTTCGAGCGCCTTCGTAAAGAGAGCGTCCTCGTCTCCTCCGCCCTCGGAGGGTGAATCGTCGTCGCCGCCCGCACGCTTCTTCTGAGGAGCGCACTGCTCTGCCTCGCGGTCAATCTGCGCGATGACCTCGTCGCTGTATCCGGCGCTCACGCCGCTGTTCTTGATGAACTCGACAACCGCGTCGATTTCCGCGTCGCTGATGAACGCGCCCTGCACACGCATGGGCTTCGGTGCGCCGACGGGGTTATAAAGCATATCGCCGCGTCCGATAAGGCGCTCCGCTCCCGCACGGTCGATAACCGTACGCGAGTCAACCTGCGATACTACGGTGAACGCTATACGTGACGGCACGTTCGACTTGATAAGACCGGTGATGACGTCGACGGACGGTCTCTGCGTACCGATTACGAGGTGCATACCCGCGGCTCTCGCCTTCTGCGCGATACGGCAGATGGATGCCTCGACACTGTCGCGCGCGGTCATCATGAGGTCTGCAAGCTCGTCTATTACTATGACTATCTGCGGGAGAATTTCGCATCCCGGCTGCAGTTTTGCCGCCGCGTTGTAATGCTCGAGGTCGCGCACTCCCATTCTCTCGATAAGTCCGAAGCGGCGCTCCATTTCGGATACCGCCCACGAGAGTGCACCCGCCGCCTTCTTGGGGTCACTGACTACGGGAACGAGCAGATGAGGCAGGCTGTTGTATACGTTGAATTCGACCTTCTTGGGGTCGATGAGGATGAACTTTACCTCGTCGGGAGTCGACTTGTAAAGCAGGCTTATGAGCATGCAGTTGATGCACACCGATTTACCGGAGCCGGTGGTACCTGCGATAAGCATATGCGGCATCTTGGCGATATCGGTATACATTGCGTCGCCCGCAACGTCCTCACCGAGACCGACGGTAAGCTTGCTTGAAGAGTTCTTGAAGCGGCTGTCGGAGATGAGGGTACGCAGTCTTACGACGGAGGAGGATTTGTTCGGCACCTCGACGCCGACGGCGGATTTACCCGGTACGGGCTCGACTCTGACGCCGCTCGACGCGAATGCGAGAGATATATCGTCGATAAGGTTCGTAATGTTGCGGACTCTCGTGCCGAGCTCGGGCTCGAGCTCGTATCTCGTAATCGTAGGTCCGCGGGATATTGCAACGACGTTCGCCTTTACGTTGAAGCTTGCGAGGGTTTCAACGAGTTTGGCGGCGTTCTCCTTGAGTTCTTCCTTGACGCCCGGATCCTTCTTTGAGGTATCCTCGATAAGAAGGTCGATGGGCGGGAATTTGTATTTCGGCTCCGTCGGTTTTTCGGGTGCGGGCTTAAGAGTCGGCTTTTTCTCCTGCACGGGCTCTCTGACAACCTCAAACTCCGTCTCGGCGGAGGCGTCCTCGCCTGCCGCATCCTCGCAGAGCTTGTCTATGTCGGCGCCCGCAGCGGGCTCGGTAAATATCTTTTTGAGGTCGGGAGTCGGGTTTTCCGCAACCGCGGGCTCCTTTTCGGGTACGACCTCGTCGCTCTCGTCAAATGCGTCGATTTTCTCCGAAAGACGTCCGTCGAGTGCGTCTTCCTCTTCTTCCTCTTCGGGCTCACGTCCGAAGAGAGACTGATCGACCTCGGGTGCCACGTCCTCGTATTTGTCGCCGTCCGGCATCGGAACGTCGGCTACGTATTTGTCGCTTCTGTTTCGTCTCGGACGTACGGGTTCCTCATCGAGCGCTATCTGTCTGCCCGGACGCGCCTCAGCCTCGCGGGCGTATCTTTCCGCCCTCTCGGCTTCTCTCTGCGCACGTCTGTCCTCGCGGAGAAGTCTGTTCTCCTCAGCCTCTATTTCGCGTCTTTCCTTAGCCTCGCCCGCCTTGTCGGTCACGAACGCGACTACGCTTCTCGGAGATATTCCGACGAAAAGCGGTATGAGCACGATAAGCCCGATTACCGCGATTATCGGCATGCCTACTCTGATTCCCTTGTAGAGCAGTTCGCCGAGCACACCGCCGACGACACCGCCGCCGACGAGAAGCTTACCGTCCGCATAGTGAACCGCCGCCTCAAGCACGTGCTTGCCGCCCGTCCACAGATGGAGCAGCATCGAGAGAAGGATTATTATGAGTATACCGAACACCGTGCGGAGAGCGCGGAGCCCTTCCTCAATGTCGCTTCTCACGCGGAGAGCGAGCACGAGGAGCACGGGCGGAATGAAGAACGCACCTATCGAGAAGACGCCCTTGAAGAACGCGCCTATCGCGCCGCCGACGACTCCCGAATAAGGCTGTGCGTAAATGAATATACCGAGAAGAAGCGCAAAAAGCCCGATGATATACGGTGCGACGAGCGCGCCCGCGCTTTCTCTGCGCGTTTCGCGTACCTCGCCCGCCGTGCGGCCGCCGCTCTTCTTCTTTTTGTTTGTTACCTTGAATTTTTCCTTGCGTGCGGCTGTGCTTTTTCCGCCTCCGGATTTTTTCTGTGCCATTGACGCCTCCGTTTTGCGTATCTCTGTATTCCGCATGGGAATAATTATTTCAAAGTCAGGTGCGGAATGTCCCGCACAAACAGACTTACCATTATGTATTACCTATCTATTTTATCACACTTTACGGGTTTTGGCAATATTTATTTATAATGTAGTGAAAAAGATTCGGGAGGTATTTATGAAAAAAGGCGCCGCCGTACGTTACGCGGGGACTGCCGCCCTTCTCGGTGCCGCCGTGCTTGCGGGATTCATGAACGGTCTTATCGGCACGGGAGGCGGAGTCATTATGTTCTATGCCTTCAGGCGGCTTGTAAAAAGCCGTGCAGACGGCGTTTCCTCAAGCGAGAAGGATGCCTTTGCATCGGTTATTGCGGTCATTCTGCCCACGTCGCTCGTCTCAGCCCTTACGTACGCCGCACGGGGCAACGTGAGCCTTGACGAGGTGACCGTCATGCTTATCCCCGCACTTGCGGCCGGTATCGCCGGCGCATATCTGTCGGACAGGCTGAACACGGACGTGCTGCGCGCGTTCTTTACGGCAATACTGCTCTTCTCGGGCTTCAGAATGCTTATCGCGTGAGGTCTGTGTGAAACATCCGAATAAACCTTATTTGAAATACCGTTATTTCACTCCGCACGTTCGTGCCTTCAGACACGAAGTGCCGAAAGGAATGCTCAGTTTACCATGACTTATCTTATTGACGCGGCGACGGCACTCGTGATAGGTACGCTGTCCGGAATGGGAATCGGGAGCGGCGGACTCCTCGTGATTTATCTGACCGCCGTGCGCGGGCTCGGTCAGCTTTCCGCGCAGGGGTGCAATCTTTTGTTTTTCGTTTTCTCCTCCTCCGCCTCGCTTTTCATCCACAGATACAAAAGGAATCTTGATATAAAAATGACGTCCGCGTGTGCGCTTCTTGCAATCGGCGGCTCGTACCTCGGGGTGCTTGCGGGAGAATTTCTCGGTGCGGGTGCCGTGCGGCGCGTGTTCGCGGTGTTCCTCATCATCGCCGGAACATCAAGTGCAGTCGGACTCTTACGCAAACGCGCCTCACGGAAGTAAATTTGCTCATTTTCCGTAACTTGTTAACTTTTTTCGACGAGCCGTGAATTATGGCGTGCAACCCCTTGCAAACGGGGAAATTATGTGCTAAAATTATCGGTGGAGTATGTCGGCTATCTATGCCGACGTATAAACAAGGCCATACCAGCCGGGGAGGCAGCGGTTCCCTGTACCTGCAGTCCGCTACAGCAGGGGTGGTATCCCGGAGCGAGGGCGTCGTTTGTACGTCAGCGCTTCGTTAATTCGTGATGAAGGATGGGTCTTGCGCGATTGTCGTCCGTGAACCATGTCAGGTGGGGAACCAAGCAGCATTAAGCGGATACGGCGATGTGCCGCAGGGTTGCCTGTCCGGAGCGTCTTGCGGAGAGAGCGCGTGGAAACGTTCGTTCGAACTTCGGGTGTATGGTCTTGTTTTTCCGTCGGCTGAAATTCCACGAAAGGCAGGTTCGATATTCATGCATCTCGCGCTTTACCGTAAATACCGTCCCTCTGTCTTCCGTGATATGTGCGGTCAGGAGCACGTCACCTCCGTTCTTAAGTACGAGGTGGCAAACGAGCGTCTCTCTCACGCATATCTCTTCTGCGGTTCCCGCGGAACGGGAAAAACCTCCGCCGCGAAAATTCTCGCAAAGGCCGCAAACTGCCTCTCCCCCGTTGACGGAGAGCCGTGCGGTGAGTGCGAGGCGTGCCGCGCGATTGACAGCGGCATCGCTACCGACGTTGTGGAAATGGACGCCGCCTCGAACAACGGCGTTGACTATATCCGCGAGCTGCGCGACGAGGTCACGTATCCTCCCGTTATGCTGAGGCGGAGAGTATATATCATCGACGAGGTACACATGCTTTCGGGCTCGGCGTTCAACGCTCTGCTTAAAACGCTCGAGGAGCCGCCGGAGCACGTGCTTTTCATCCTCGCGACCACGGAGATGCACAAGCTCCCCGTTACCATAGTATCAAGATGTCAGAGATTCGATTTCAGGCGCATCGGTGTCGGTGAAATCGTATCGAGACTCAAATATATTTCGGATTGCGAAAACATTTCGCTCACCGATGACGCCGCCGCACGCATCGCGAAAGCCGCAGAGGGCGGTATGCGCGACGCCATCAGCCTCCTTGAGCTTTGTGCCGGAGGAGGTGCCTCGGTAGACGACGAGAAGGCGCAGAAGATACTCGGACAGACCGGGTACGATGCCGTTGCCGCCGTTGCTCACGCGGTTGCAAAGCGCGATATATCGTCGATTTTCGCCGCAGTTAAGACGGTTGTTGAATCATCGAAGGACGTAAGCGTGTTCTGGCAGGAGCTTATCTCTTTCTGGAAGGACATGCTCGTATCGAAATACACCACGGACTTCAAGAGTTATCTTGACCTGACCGAGCCGGACGCCGCGCTTCTCTCGGGTGCCGCTTCGGAGTTTTCCGTTGCCGCTCTCGTATATCAGCTCGGCGCGATGGACGACGCGTACAGAACGATGCTTCAGTCTCCCCAAACCAAGAGACTGAACGCGGAGGTTACGCTCGTACGTCTGTGCGACCCGTCGCTCAGCACCACCGCCGCGTCTCTTACGGCAAGAGTATCGGCGCTTGAGGACAAGGTAAAGCTTATGGAATTCGGTGCCGCACCGGTGACACCCGCTCCCGCTCCGGTTCACGAGGAGCCGAAAGAGAAAGCACCTGCGGAGACTCCCGCAGAGGCTGTTCCCGCGCCCGTCACCGTGACTCCCTTGGACGGAGAGACGTATCTCGACGACCTCGGCGCGGTGCTTGACAAGCTGCAGACGAGCAGCCCCGAGGCCGCGGGCTTCATTACCGATTCATCCGTTTACGTATCGGCGGACGGCAAACGCGTGAAAATCATCCCCGGCAGTCAGTTCGGCAAGATGATGATAGACCGCCCGAACATTCTCCGTGCGGTAGCGGAGGCGCTTCTGCTCTCCGGCAAGTGCTCTGCTCTTCCCGAGATAACGGTAGGTGCTCCGCAGAAGAAGGCACCGCCGTCGGACCCGCTCGACGAGCTTATTTGACAAACGCATAACTGTATTTTACATTTGCATAACAACTTATTCATTCATTTATATAAGGCAGGTTTACGATGAAAGCAAGATTACCCAAGGGAATGGGCGGCGGACCGACCGACATGAACGGCATGCTCCGTCAGGCTCAGAAAATGCAGGAAGACATGGCGACGCTCAAGGATGAGCTCGACGAAAAGGAATATGAAATCAAGGCGGGCGGCGGTGCCGTTTCCGTTCGTATAAAAGGCACGCTTGAAATTCTCGGCATCGACATAGACCCCGCTCTCGTCGACCCCGACGACGTTGAAACCCTCTCCGACGTTCTCGTAGCGGGCGTAAACGAGGCTATCAAAACCGTAAACGACACGAACTCCGAGGAAATGGGTAAAATCACGGGCGCGCTTAGTATGCCCGGACTTTTCTGATGGCGGAGTACATAGAACAGATTGAAAGACTCGCGGACTGCTTCCGCAGACTGAACGGTATCGGCAGAAAAACCGCACTGCGCATGGCGTTCTCCGTTCTCGAAATGGACGACGGCGACGTGCAGACGTTCTCGGACGCGCTTCTTGCGGTAAAGAACGAGCTCGGCTTCTGCCCGGTATGCAAGAACGTCTCCGCCGCCGGCTCTCTCTGCCCCGTATGTGAGGACGGTGAGAGAGACCGCTCGACCATTTGTGTGGTTGAGGATTTCAAGGCGGTTACCGCAATCGAGCGTACTCACGGATACCGCGGGCTGTACCACGTGCTTCACGGAGCGATATCTCCGATGAGCGGCGTCGGTCCCGACGAGCTTACGATTAAGGATTTGCTTCCCCGTCTTAAGGACGGCGAGGTGAACGAGGTTATTCTTGCGACGAACCCGACGGTAGAGGGTGAGACGACGGCGATGTATCTCTCGCGCCTCATATCCCCGCTCGGCATCCGCGTCACGAGAATCGCAAACGGCGTTCCCGTAGGCGGCGACATTGAGTACGCCGACGAAATTACGATGAGACGCGCGCTCGAGGGGCGTTACGACTTATCGGAATCATAACGTATATTTCACGGTTCCCCACCGTGTTTTATAAAAATAATATGAAAGGAAGGGCAGGACCGCCCTTCGCGGTCTGTATTCGGATTTGGAAAGATTATTCGAGTATCTCAAGAGAAGTCTGACCATTGCGAGAAAAACCATCTTCTTCAATTTCAAGCAGTATGTGTTCTTCTTCATAGCCATTCTCATCGTTCAGATGTTCTATGGCGCGATG
>JAZUGD010000017.1:0-4112 GCA_045641025.1 Eubacteriales bacterium | reverse complement strand
GGTAAAGCCGGGCACGAAAACCATTGCCGACGATGCGTTCTGGGGCTGCAGAAGCCTCACGTCGGTGACCATCCCCGACGCCGTCACGAGCATAGGCGACTATGCGTTCGAAAGCTGCACAAGCCTCACGTCGGTGACCATCCCCGATTCCGTCACGAGCATAGGCAACTATGCGTTCTGCGACTGCCCGAACGTGACCATCCGCTGCCGTGATAATTCCTGCGCGAAAGCGTATGCGATTGAAAACGACATCCCGTATGAGCTCATCTGCCCGCCGCACAACAACGATAACGGCGTATGTACCGTCTGCGGTGCAAGCATGTGCGGCGACAACCTTACGTGGAGCTACGATGCCGACACGTACACCCTCACCGTGTCCGGTACGGGTGCCATGTGGGACTACAGCCTTGACGTATACGACGGCTTGAATATGACGACCGCGCCGTGGAAAGAGCATTACGGCACGGTGAAATACGTCGTGATTGAAGACGGCGTTACGTCCGTGGGCAACCGTGCGTTCTACTCAATCTTAAACATCAGGTCGGTGACGATTCCCGACACCGTCACGAGCATAGGCAGCTACGCATTCGACTGCTGCATAAACCTCGAGTCGCTTAACCTCGGCAATTCCGTCGAGAACCTGGGCCACTATGCGTTCGCGGACTGCACGAGCCTTGAGACCGTGAGCATTCCCGCGTCCGTCGAGAGCATAGGCAACTACGTATTCTCGAAATGCCCGGGACTGAAATCGATAACGGTTGACGAAGACAACGCGGAATACTCGTCGCTCGACGGCGTTCTGTTCGACAAGGATCAGTCGGAGCTGATTCGCTTCCCCGAGAACAAGCCCGCCGTCGGTTATACCGTTCCCGATACCGTTACGCATATCGGCCGCCGCGCCTTCGAGAACTGCACACACCTCACGTCGGTGACCTTCCCCGATGATCTCAGAACTATCGGCACCTACGGCTTCGCGGGATGCTCGGGACTGGTAAACGTAACCCTCCCCGACTCCCTCGGGACTCTCGAGTCGTATGTCTTCTATAACTGCACGAACCTTATGTCGGTGAGCATCGGCAAATCCCTCAAGACCGTGTGCTCCAATGCGTTCTACGAGTGCGAAAGCCTCACCTCCGTAACCTTCGGCGCGTCCGTCACGGAAATTGCCGAATGGGCGTTCATGGACTGCACGAGCCTTGAGACGGTGGTTATCCCCGACGGCGTCGAGGCGATATACGAAGCCGCATTCTTCGGCTGCACGAGCCTTGCGTCGGTTACCGTTCCCGCATCCGTCATGGCGATAGGCTACGCCGTGTTCGACGAATGCCCCGCGCTGACGCTGTCCGTTATCTGTAATTCCCGCGCACAGGCATATGCCGGCGAGAACGGCATCCCCTGCACGGTCACGCACAGCGGTAAGGAATCCGTAATAACCGTTCCGTCAACCTGCGTTGCAGAAGGTACTGCCGAGTGCACATGTACCGACTGCGGCGAGAGCTGGAACGAGTCCGTACCCCTCGCGGAACACACCTATGCGCTGAGCGAAACCGTTCCCGCAACCTGCATCGCCGCAGGATACGAAACGTACGTCTGCTCCGTCTGCGGTGACACCTATACCGAAGAGCTTCCCGTGACCGAGCACACCTACGAGGGCGGCATCTGCACCGTCTGCGGTGACGTTGAGATTCACGGCGGCTTATGCTCGGAATCGGTTACGTGGAGCTACAACGTTTCCACCGCGACCCTCACGATTTCCGGCACGGGCAAAATGATTAATTTCAACCGTGAATATTACAGCGACGGATACGCAACGACCGCTCCGTGGGGAGTGTATCACAGTACGCTGAAAAACGTCGTTATTGAAAACGGCGTTACGAACGTCGGCCGCTATGCGTTCTCGGACTGCGTGAGCCTTGAGTCCGTGTCCATCCCCGCGTCCGTCACGCTGATAGACGAGATGGCGTTCGAGAGCTGCTCAAGCCTTGCGTCGCTTATCCTGCCCGATACCGTCATGGAAATCGGCGGTCACGCGTTCTACAACACCGCACTGTACAACGACCCGTCAAACTGGGAAGACGACGTTCTTTATATAGGAAACCACCTGATAGAGGCAAAAGAGACCCTGTCGGGTGAGTACGTGATAAAGCCCGGTACGAAAACGCTGGGCACCGGCGCATTCGCTTACAACTCAAATCTCACGGCGGTGAGCCTCCCCGACTCCCTCACGGGAATCAGCGATTATGCCTTCTACTGCTGCTCGGAGCTTACGTCGATTGACGTTCCCGACTCCGTCAAGAGCATAGGCCGCGAGGCATTCTTCCGCTGCACGAAGCTTGCGGACATAACCGTGCCCGATTCCGCAACGCTCATAAAGCTTGATGCGTTCAAGGATACCGCGTTTTATAATGATGATTCCAACTGGAAGGCCGGAGTACTGTATATAGGAAATCATCTGATAAAGGTTGACACCGGCCGTGTCGCTGAGTTTGAGATAAAATCCGGCACGAAATCCGTAGCATGCTATGCGTTCTCTAACTGCAGGGGCATCACGGAGGTGACCATCCCCGATTCCGTCGGAATCATAGGCGACTGGGCGTTCGAGAACTGCGCGAGACTTGAGTCGGTGGAAATTCCCGATTCCGTCACGTACATCGGCACCCGCGCATTCGACGACTGCGAGGCGCTCACGTCGGTGGTTATCCCCGATTCGATAACCGAAATAAGCGACCGCACGTTCAACTACTGCAGCAGTCTCACGTCGGTGACCATCCCCGATACCGTAACGTCCATAGGCAACTGGTCGTTCTACTGGTGCACGAGCCTTGAGACGGTAACGATTCCCGAGACCGTCACGAGCATAGGCCGCGAGGCGTTCGGATACTGCACGGCTCTTAAATCGGCGAATATTCCCGCCGCCGTCACGTATATAGCCTCGGATGCGTTCGACCTGTGCTCCGGTTATCTGACACTGTCGGTTACCTGCAAAACCGCAGGCTTCGATTACGCCGAGGAGAACGATATTGCCTATACCGTAACTCACAGCGGTGCGACGGTGGTATCGTACGATCCGGCAACCTGCCTTGAAGAAGGCCTCGCCGACTGCAAGTGTACCGTCTGCGGCGAGACATGGTGTGAGATTCTGCCTCTCGCGGACCACGCGTACGTCGTTATTTCGGACGTTCCGCCTACCTGCACGACCAGAGGCTTTAAGGTGACGCGCTGCTCCGTTTGCGGCGATACCGTATCCGAGACCATTCCCGCGGCTCATAGCTACGAGGCGACCGTAATCGAGCCCACGTGCACGGAGGACGGATATACCGAGCACGACTGCTCCGTCTGCGGAGACACGTATTTCGACGAAGAGGTTCCCGCGACCGGACACGACTACAGCCTGTACTCGGAGGTGCTTCCCACCTGCACCGGGAACGGCGAGAAGGTCTACAAGTGCACCGTCTGCGGCGACACCTATTCCGAGGTTCTGCCCGCGGCGCACACATACGAGGCAACGGTAACCGAGCCTACCTGCACGGAGGAAGGTTATACCACCTATACCTGCACCGTCTGCGGCGACACCTATACCGGTGCCGTCGTTCCCGCGAACGGACACACGTACGAGGCAGCGGTAACCGCTCCTACCTGCACGGAGGAAGGTCATACCACCTATACCTGCACCGTCTGCGGCGACACCTATACCGCGGTTATCCCCGCGGCGGGCCACTGCTACACGGTACTGTCCGAGCTCGCCCCCACCTGCACCGAAACCGGCGTCACCGTATACATGTGTGACGAATGCGGCGAAATCTATACCGATTCCGACGTTCCCGCGCTCGGCCACGACTTCGTCGACGGCGTCTGCACGAGATGCGGCAGACCTTACCCCGGCTATATTTACGGTGACGTAAACGACGACGGAGAGGTTTCCGTCGCCGACGCGAACCTGCTTTCGAGATACATCGCGGGCTACACCGTAACGATTGAGCCGGATGCGGCTGACGCAAACGGCGACGGAGTAATCTCCACCGCCGACGTGAACCTGCTTTCGAGATATATCGCGGGCTTCAGCGTAACCCTCGGAAAATAACGAAAAAGCACCCGCAAGGGTGCTTTTTTCA
>JAZUGD010000016.1:0-25627 GCA_045641025.1 Eubacteriales bacterium | reverse complement strand
TTTATGACCGGGGAAATTTTAGGGAACTTATCAAGTCCCATATTTACCAAAAAACAGCCGGCTCCGGCTTTCGCCGAAGCTGTTTGCCGGAAAAACCGGAATTATTTGTTCACGATTTCTTTGAGCTCTCTGCCTGCAGCGAATACGGGGAGCTTAGATGCAGGAATGGTGATTGCTGCACCGGTAGAGGGGTTACGACCCTGACGAGCAGCTCTTTCCTTAACTGCGAATGAACCGAATCCAACGAGCTGAACCTTTTCGCCTTCAGCAAGTGCATTCTCGATAGCGGAAATCACGCTGTTGACTGCTGCTTCTGCATCCTTTCTCTTAAGGTCTGCATTCTTAGCAACTACGTCGATGAGCTGAGATTTGTTCATAACTTTCTTCCTTCCATTTTTTAATAATCTCTGCACATGTGCAGGAATATTCAACAAGGGAATTATATCACCTATTTTTCAATATTGCAATAGGTAAATGCAAATTTTCACCAAAATATCGGTATTTCTTTTAATTATTTTATGATAATTGACCTTTTTTCTTTGTCCATATGTCATCAAGTTCACTCGCGGACAAGTCTTTTATTTCTCTTCCGGAATCAATTACGGTGTTTTCCACATACTCAAATCTGTCGATAAATTTGTCGACAGCACAGCCGAGCGCTTCTTCACTGTCAACTTTAGCAAGGCGCGCAACGTTGGTAACCGCAAGAAGCAAATCTCCGATCTCCTCTGCCGTCATATCGGCTTTATCGGCACGTGTCAGAGTTTCTTTAACCTCATCCGCTTCCTCGTAAACTTTTTCGAGTGCGGAAAGCGCACTGTCGAAATCGAATCCGCTTTTTGCCGCTTTTTTTCCGACCTTATGTGCTCTCATCAACTCGGGCATGGCCTTGGGCAGATCTTTCATATCGGCAGTTACCGTAGGACGTTCGTCTTTCTTTTCTTTTCCTTTGAGCTTGTCCCAGTTTTCGAGAACAACGTCACTTGTTTTAGCCGTAACGTCACCGAAAACGTGCGGATGTCTGTATATCAGTTTAGCACATATATCGTGAATAACGTCGTCCAGAGTAAACCTGCCCGATTCTTCCTCTATTCTTGCATGGAATACAACCTGAAGCAGAACGTCTCCCAGTTCTTCGCGAAGAAGATGTGAATCATCTCTGTCAATGGCTTCTACAGCCTCGTATGTTTCCTCGATAAAATCACGTCTTATAGATTTATGGCTCTGTTCTCTGTCCCACGGGCATCCTATGGGAGAGCGAAGAAGCTCCATTATGTCTTTGAGCGTGTTTATATCATATTTTGCACTGTTTTGTATTTCTTCCGGTGTTTTCATTTCAAGCCTTCCGATATTTTATTCTTTGAGAAGTTTCAGTTTCTTCATAATACCGCAAAGTTTATCGCCCTTCGGCAGAAGAAGAATATCCTCGGACGTAACCGCTCTCGTAATAAATATGAGTATGAGATATACGAATGCAGCTACGAGTATAGCAGCGAGCGTTGCAAGCTTATCGGGAACGAAACGGACGAGAACCACGTCAGCGCCGAGAGCAGCTGCCGCACACAGAATACCGCAAAGGAACGGGCGCACGAACACCTTGAGCACGTTCGGTACGATTTTCGTGTATTTCGTAACGAAAACAAAGTTGAGCACGACTGCGGTAAGATAGCAGAGGAACGTGCTTATCGGTGTACTCATCATTCCTATGTATCTTATAAGAATAAAGTTAGTAATAAGCTTTACAACGGCACCCGCAAACATCGAAACCATGGGAAGCCACTGCTTGTGACACGCCTGAAGTATTGCGTTTGTTACGGAAAGTATGCAGAGGAATAGCGTAGCAAGGGCAAGAATTCTCAGAAGAGGATATGCCATTTCAATTGAATCCTGCTTACGGAAGAAAAGGCTGAGAATCTGCTTTGAAAGCACGGACATTCCGCAAGCGCAAGGTACGCCTATAAGAACGGATACTCTCAGCGACGATTCCATAATCGTTCTGCTTCTTTTCTCATCCCCCTGGCTTCTTGCAACTGACAGAAGAGGCACTATAGCGCAGGATATGGGATAAATAAGTATGGGAGGCAGATTGAACATCGGTACGGCAAGCGTAGTATAGTTACCGTAAATGGTAGTTGCTTCTTCCTGCGTTTTACCGATAGCCTGAAGAAGTCTCTGAACAAGCGCCATATCGATCATATTGGTAAGGCTCATGACCGATGCGCTTATGGTAATGGGGAGTGCTATCGCTATAAGCTTTCCGAGAATCCTGCCGACAGGTTCGGTTTTCTCGGATATGCCGTTTGTTTCGATGAATTCGGCAGTATATTTCGATTCATTGAAAAAGATTTTCGATATAAACAGGAACAGCATACTGAGTGCGGTACCGATGGTAATACCGATAATCGCATACGCTGCCACAACGTTTATGGAATAACCCTTTTCTATGGCATACATTGCCATAATGATACCGATTGCAAGCTTACAGATTGCCTCGATAAGCTCCGACATGGCGGTCGGCATCATCTGCTGGAATCCCTGGAAATAACCGCGCAGAACGCTGGATACGCAAATAAAGAAGAGCGCGGGTGCTATGGCAATTATCGAAAGATACGTAGGATCGGACTTCATAAGAGCGGAAAAACCTTTGGCACCCGCTATCATAATCGCCATTCCGACAAGTCCGATAACAACGAACAGTATTACGGTTGTTTTGAATATCCTTTTAATCTGACGAAGCTCGCCTTTAGTACGGGATTCCGATATCATAATCGAAACGGCAACGGGCAGTCCCGCCGTTGATATCATATAGAAAAACGTATAAATCGTATAGGCTGAGGTGTAGTATCCCATTCCCTCGTCGCCGACGACGCTGTTCATCGGAATCTTGAACAGAAGACCGATTGCTTTAATAAGAAGATTAGCAACCGTCAGTATTACGACACCCGAGAAGAACAATTTGGTGGACGATTTTGCCTTCGATTTATTTGCAGGTTTGTTCTGATTGTTCAAAGCCTTGCTCCTTTGACGTTTCAGGAAAGAATTTCTTTCTGTAATCTTATAAAGTCGTATTTAACCTTTTCGGTATCCAGTTTAGTATATTCGCCGTCTTCATACAGTATTTCGCCGTCCGCCATGGTAAGTCTTACGTCGCTTCTGTCCGCACTGAACATAATTTCCGAAAGCGGATCGTCTGCGGGATACATGCCGGCGCGGTCTGCAGAAAACAGTACAAGATCGGCATCTGCTCCCGGCTGTATACCGACTCTGTCGTCTCTTCCCTGCGCTTCTTTACCACCTGCGGTCATAGCCTGCAGCACGTCGAATGCCATAACGTACGTAGGATCGCAGGCAAGACCGTTGTGAAGTATTGCCGCAGTCTGTCCTTCGCACAACATATCAAGTTTGTTGTTTGATGCTGAGCCGTCAGTACCCATCGCAATCGTAACGCCGGCACGTTTGAACTTGCCGAAAGGCATAACGCCGCTGCCGAGCTTAAGATTGCTTCTTATATTGTGTGATACAACCGCTTTGTACTTTTTAAGTATTTCAATATCGCTGTCGGTAGCATAAACACAGTGAGCCGCGTTAACCTTTGAATTGAACGCGCCGCAGTTTTCGAAATACTCTACGGGCGTCATCCCGTGACGTTCGATACATTCCTTCTGTTCTTTTTCGGTTTCGGACATGTGAATATGAAGTACCGTGCCGTATTCCTTCGAAAGACCGGAAATATATCTGACCATGCTCTCAGTTGTCGTATACTCTGAGTGAAGCGAGAAGTCAACCTTGATTCTTCCGTTGCCGATACCGTTGTAATTCTTATAAAACTCAAGCATTTCGGGTATACGGTAATTGTCCTCAGGCGCTTCGGTCGGGTCAAAATGAGATATCGAACGCGAAATATTCGCCTTCATTCCCGTTTCATAAGCAGCCTCGGCGATTATGTCGCAGAAGAAATACATATCTGAAAACGAAACGGTACCTCCGCGAATCATTTCTGCTATCGCGCACATGGCTCCGGCACGTACGTAATCGTTATTAAGCTTATCTTCTATGGGGAATATGTATTTATTGAGCCAGACGTCAAGAGGAACGTTACTGCCGAGTCCTCTGAAAAGTGTCATCGGTATATGTGTATGAGAGTTTACGAATCCCGGAACGAGGATATCACCGTTTGCATATACGGTTTTCTCAAATTTTCCTTCGGGTTTAACGCTTCCGACGTAAGAAACCTTATTGCCGTCAACTGCAACGTACCCCTCGGAGAATCCGGAATCTGTCATGTATTTTACGTTTTCAAAAAGAATATTCATTGTTTATCTCCCAAACTGATTATAAAAATCGATTATTGCTTTTTTATGAGTTTCCCGTCGGTTTCTGCCCGTCTCTCCGTAATAATCATTAAGATATTCGTAAGGGTACTTAGGTTCAAACAGCCTGAGCATCTCGGTTTTGCCGGTGACGGGATTTTTCAGTGTAAGCCTTGTGACTGCCGACGCGCCTATTCCGAAAACGGTATGTACCTCTTCCATCATATAGATATTATAAGCACTTTCGTGTCCCGGAAGCGAGTATCCGACGTTTTCGAGATTACCCACCGTGTTCTTTTGTCTGTACATATAATACGGAATATATCCGCAAGCCGATAAAATATCGGAAGAATGTGCAACAGACTTCTCCGCCGTAAGAGACTCTCTTGAAAATGCCTTTTGTTCTGCAAATTCGGAAGCTTTTTTAACGGAAAACGTGTGCACGGTTACGGCTTCGGGTCTGAGCTCGGCGACTCTTGCAACGGTATCTCTGAAGCTGTCGGAGGATTCTCCGGGAAGCCCCGCGATAAGGTCAACGTTAACGTTGCTCATTCCATGGGAACGCACCATATCAAAGCATCTGAAAAAATCCTCTGACGTATGCGCACGTCCTATCTTTTCGAGAACGTCATCGTTAAGCGTTTGCGTGTTTACGCTCATTCGCGTAACGCTGTGTGCCTTCAGAACTTCAAGCTTTTCATCGGTAATCGTATCGGGTCTTCCCGATTCGTACGTAACCTCATCGGGAATATAACCGAGCTTATCGAATAAATGCGAAAGGATACGGTCTGTCTGCGAAGCAGTCAGTATCGTGGGAGTACCCCCGCCGAAATATACGGACGCCACGTGAAGTCCGAGTGACTTTACCGTATCAACGGTATTTTCAATATCGTTAATTATTGAATCCGTATAATCCGGAATCAGTTTAAGAAGTCCGGGGGATGCAACGGACACAAACGAACAGTATCGGCATTTTGAAGGGCAAAACGGAATTGATACGTATATACTGCAGTCTTTCTCACCGGATGACTCGATGAACGGTCTTTCTGCAACAGACACGTCAACTGCAAGCTTTGCCTTCTCGGGTTTTACCGAATATACTTTTGAAAGATACTCAGCCGTTTCTTCCTTTGAAAATCCGTCGTCTGTGAGATAAGTTGCAAGTTTGGCGGGTCTGACGCCGGTAAGGATTCCCCACGGAGAATCGTAACCCGTAAATTTCGCACCTGCTTTTCTCATTGCACGCCCTGCGGCAATTTTTTCGGCCTTGTCTTTATCGCGTGCGGAAAGCTCACTGATTTCGCATACGTCCTCGGCAGTTACGATTCCCTCTCCGTCGCCGAGTGTTACTGTAGCCTCGGCTTTGTCCGCGTTTATACTGACCTTAAAATCGGCAAACAGCGGTCCCGTATCATCCTCGGGAAATTTCTCACCGGGAAAATAAATCAGGCAAAGCGTTTCCGCGTAGTATCTGTTGATACCTCCGCTGACGGTAAGCTTCATAATGCGTTATCTCCGCCGCGTCTCGGCGCTCTTAGCTTTTCGGGGTCAAGTATTAGAGTTACCGGACCGTCGTTAAGACATTCTATTTTCATATCGGCGCCGAATACGCCGGTATTTACGAAAACCCCGGATTCCTTGATTTTATCACGGAAATAGTCGAACATTTCCGTTGCCTGTGCGGGCTTCATAGCCGATGTGAAATCGGGTCGTCTTCCCTTGCGACATGATGCTGCAAGAGTAAAATTCGGTACTATAAGGATTCCGCCTTCTATATCGGAAACCGAAAAGTTCATCTTTTCGTTTTCGTCTTCGAAAATTCTCAATTCGGGAATTTTGGCAGCAACGATATCGGCGTCCTCTTTGGTATCGCCCTCGCTAAAACCCACGAGAACGAAAAGTCCCTTGCCTATTTCGCCGACGGTTTCACAGTCGACCGTTACCTTTGCTCTTTGCACTCTCTGTATAACAGCAGTCATTTAAACCTCTATCAGGTAAATCCGCGAACGATTGAGGAAACGTTCGGCACGGATTTAAGCCTTGAAACTATCGAATTATAGTGGTCTACGTTTTTGCATGCTACGGTAAGATTTATAATAATATCTTCTTCCGTGCGTTTCTTGGTATTTATCTGAAGAATCGACACCTTCATCTCGGTAAGAGCCATCGTTATATCCGCGATTAGAGAAAGTGAGTTCTCCGCAAATATCTGTACCATGGCCTCGAACGTCTGGTGAGACTTTTCTCCGACCTCGGTAATATCCCACTCTGCGTGAATCCATCTGTTGAAGAACTCGGGAGATTTCATACCGTTTACAACGTTGGGACAGTCACGCTTGTGAATCGATATGCCGTAACCCTTCGTTATATAACCGATTACGGGGTCACCGGGCAGCGGGTTGCAGCATTTTGCGAATTTAACCGCACAGCCGTACTGACCGTCGACGATAATACCTCCGGTTCCCTTGCTTCTGTGCTGAGTGGTTTTTACCTGCTCGGTATCGGTAATGATTTCTTCTTCAAATTCCTTGACGACCTTGTCAACCTCGTCTTTAAGACGCGGGAGCAGTTTTGATACCGAAACTCCGCCGTATCCTACGGTATTGCATAAGTCCTCGGCATTCTGCATGCCCATTCTCTTTGCAAGAGACTCTATGATCTGGTTTCGGTGCTCTTCGTCAACCTTACGGGAAATTTTATAAATTTCGTGTTCAAGCTCCGTGCGTCCGACTACGATGTTGTCGGCTCTGCGTTCCTTCTTGAACCACTGACGTATTTTGTTTCTCGCTTCGCTTGTGCGAACAATCTTAAGCCAGTCACGGCTCGGTCCCTTAGAGCTCTGGGACGTAATAATCTCTACAATTTCTCCGTTCTGCGGTACCTTATCGATAGACGCTATCATACCGTTGATTTTTGCGCCTATCATATGGTTTCCGACCTCGGAGTGAATCGAATATGCAAAGTCAATAATCGTAGAGCCCTGCGGCAGAGCGATTACGTCTCCCTTGGGTGTGAATACGAACGTTTCGTCGTTGAATATATCGTTCTTGAGAACGCTCATAAACTCATCGGCGTCGATGGTTTCGTTCTCCGTATCAATTAACTTAGATACCCACGCGAGTTTCTTGTCGATTTCCTCGCGGCTGCGTGCGCCCGATTTATATTTCCAGTGTGCCGCAACACCGTATTCTGCAATCTGGTGCATTTCCTTTGTTCTTATCTGCACCTCAAACGGAATACCGTCGCGACCTATAACGGTGGTATGCAGAGACTGATACATATTGGGCTTCGGGGTAGAAATATAGTCCTTGAAGCGTCCGGGCATTGATTTAAACAGCTCGTGAATAATACCCAGCGAAGTATAACACTCAAGCTCCGATTCTACGATTATTCTGAGAGCGTAGAAGTCGTAAATTTCGTCGAAGCTCTTGTTCTGGTTATACATCTTACGGTAAATGCTGTATACGGTTTTAACGCGTCCTTCAAGCGTGTAATGAATACCGTATTCGTCAAGCTTATCCGCTATATAAGAACGCACACCGTCGATGAAGTCGCGGTTCTGACCGTATTTCTGCTCTATATCGCTGCTGACCTCGGCGTAGCCGATAGGGTCAAGATATTTAAGTGAAAGGTTCTCAAGTTCCTGCTTTATTCTCTGAATACCGAGTCGGTGAGCAAGAGGCGCGTATACGTGCATCGTTTCAAGTGCGGTCGTACGTCTCTTAGCCTCCGGCTTTGCATCAAGTGTTCTCATATTGTGTAGTCTGTCGCAAAGCTTGATAAAGATGACTCTTATATCCTTGGACATTGCAAGAAGCATTTTACGGATATTCTCCATATGTGCTTCTTCTTTGTCTTCGATGTTGATATCAGCCATCTTGGTGAGCCCGTCAACGAGCATGGCGACGTCTTCGCCGAAACGTGATTTTATCTCCTCGAGGCTTGTCTTCTCGGAACAGTCTTCGACAGTATCGTGCAGAAAAGCCGCGCAGATTGAATCATCGTCAAGTCCGAGCGCCGCTACGATATCTGCAACCGCGATGGGATGAACTATATAAGGCTCTCCTGAATTGCGGAACTGCCCCTCGTGCATTTCTTTGGCGTAAAAGTATGCTTTACGGATTTTTTCCATATCATACTTTTTGCCGTTGTTTTCAAGAATGGAAAACAGCTTACCGACAAGGTTACTGTCTTCCGGTGATAGTTCTGTGTACGCCATATTTATTTCTCCTGTCCTACGGAGGCACGAAGCCTTGTAAGAATACCGGACGATTCTATATCGATTTTACCCGTAACTTCTACGTATTTGATGCCGTAAAGCTCAGTGTCCTTATTAATAAGCTTCAGCTTAAAAAGTCCCATTTCATTGAATATGTCCAGGCAGAATCTCGCTTTTACCGAGGATATGGTATTTTTGCCCGAGTAATCGAGATTGTACATAAGCTCGCGTACGCTTATCTGTTTGATACCGTTCCTGAGCTCTCCTCTCAGGTAACTGTACAGATATGCAAGGTCGTTTCTGTCCGGCACGTCAGCCGAAGTTACCTTATCGGACATCCCGATATTCTCGAGATCGGATATTATACCGCAATATCTGTCGTATTCGGGCTTTTCGCCGTTAATTACCGATTCCGAAAGTCTTATATCTTTAACAAGAAGCTGTACTGATTTATTTCCCTGGAAATCGTTAATATCCATATTGAAGAGGATATCAACCTTATCTCCGGGGTAAATCTCGTATTCGGTCTGTGCGTGACGGAAGCAAAGTGCCGCAAATCTGTCGTCGCCGTCACCGACGATAAATTTGGTATGCTTTCCGGCGCCTATCGAAATTACCTCGAAGACGTTTACGTTTCTTACAAGAAAAAGCGGTACGGGGTTTGATACTCCGAATGGCTCGAGAAGATACATCTCTTCAACCTGTTCGGTCGTAATTTCATCAGTGGAAATCTCAGCGTCGCAGTCGTATACGGTTACGTATTCTCCCGAACCGAACGACTGTTCACGAGCGTACTCGTTAAGTCTTGACTGAAGTGCCTGCAGGTTTTTTCTCTTTACCGAAAGCCCTGCTGCAAGCTCGTGACCGCCGAACTTTTCGAGAATATCGGAACAGTTCTTGAGCGCGTCAACGAGATTGATTCCCTTAACGCTTCTTCCCGAGCCCTTGCCTATATCCTCGGGAGAGGGTCCGTCACCGTTGTACGTGCCTTCAAACGACACGAGAATCGACGGCCGTGAATATTTCTCGGTAATTCTCGATGACACAATACCGATAACGCCGTGATGCCACGTTTCGTCGCTTAATACCATTACGGGATAATCGTTATATTCGGGATGAGTTTTGATTATGTCTCCCGCAGACTCGGCTATTCTGTTTTCTTCAAGCTGGCGGTTTTTGTTTATGTCACAGAGATTGACGGCTATCTCTTTCGCTCTGTCCCTGTCTTCGCATAAGAAAAGTTCTACCGCAATTCCGGCAGCGCTGATACGTCCTGCGGCATTGATACGCGGAGCAAGAGAGAAGCTAATATACGACGTGGTCATTTTACGGTTCGGAACAAATTTCTTCGCCTCGGAATCAACCGCAATAATCAGGGCTCGTATTCCGGGTCTCTTCGGCTCGTTCATTACACGCAGACCCTCTGCCACAATAAGTCTGTTCTCGTCGGAAAGAGGCATAACGTCCGCCACGGTACCGATTGCTACGAGGTCGATATAATCGGCGCATACGCGTCTTACACTGTTAATAAGAGTGTCGCCGCTCTTTCTCGTTTCAATGGCGCATATGAGTTTAAATACGACGCCTACCCCGGCAAGTTCTTTAAAAGGATAAGCGCAACCCGGTATTCTCGGATTTATTACGGCGCAAACCTCGGGTATCACGTCGTGACATTCATGATGGTCTGTTATGACAATATCAATACCGAGAGATTTGCAGTATTTCGCTTCTTCCACGGCTGTGATTCCGGTATCAACCGTAATCATCAGCTTTACTCCGTCGGACGCAAATTTGTCAGCCGCCTTAAGCGACAGCCCGTATCCCTCACCGATTCGGTTGGGTATGTAATACTCGGCGTCCGCTCCGATTGAACGAAGGTACAAAAGAAGAACGCTTACGGAGGTTACACCGTCAACGTCGTAGTCTCCGTAAACAACGATTTTTTCTTTATTTTCCACGGCAATAAGTATTCTTGCCACGGCTTCTTCCATCTCTTCGAAAATAAACGGGTCGTGCAGAATAAAATCTTCTTTGTTCAGGTACGATTCGGCTTCTTTTATACTGCCGCATCCTCTGTTAATGAGAAGCTGTGCGGTAAGAGGGGTTACGCCGAGACTTCTCGCCATTTCCCTGCACGTAGGTTCATTCGGATCAAATAAAGATTTTATGTTCCATTCGTGTTTGTCTGTTGCCATTAAATATATCCTGTCTTAATTTATTATTTCACTTATTATAATTTCGGGTTCCGCTACTTTTTTCTTTTTTTCCACTATTCCCGCAACAATCATGGGTACGGCAAATCCTGCCGCGGCGCAGATATATCTGACGCAGTCAGCCGCGCCGAAAAGTCCCGCGACGGCATATCCTGCTGCCGCGAGAACTATCGGGATAATGAAAATAAGCAGCGCTTCGCTCATCACCGTGGAGGTTTTGGTCTCCACGGAAACGGTATCACCCGGTTTTGCGCCTATGCGGTTTACCGCTTTGGCGCGAAGATCACTTGAAGTTGCTCCGAAAAGCTTGCCCATGGGACATCCGTCTCCGCAGGCGGAATTGTGACATCCGTCGCACATGGCTTTTCTCGAAACCTCGATTACGGCATATTTGCCCTCGGTTTCTATTACTTTAGCTCTTTGAAGCATAATTCCTCCGTTTATTCTGCAGGTGCAAAGCGCGCCATTATTGCACGCGCCGTTCTTATACCGTCAACTGCCGCGCTCATAATGCCGCCGGCATAACCCGCGCCTTCACCGCACGGATATATTTCCGTACCGGCGATTGTTCTCGACGTATCGTCACGCATTATTCTAAGCGGTGCAGAGGTTCTTGTCTCAACACCCGTAAGAATCGCACTGTCTGAATCAAACCCTTTGATTTTTCTGCCGAAATCGGTGATTCCTTCGGCAAGCATACCCGAAATGAACGGGGGCAGTATTTTCGAAATATCGGTATAAACGACGTTACCGTTCATATACGTCGCATTGACTTTTGTCGGTTTATTGTCACCGTTTCTTATAAACGAGCCGACGGTCTGCGCGGGAGCGGCAAAGGTTCTGCCTCCCGCTTCATAAGCGGCTCTTTCAAGCTTTCTCTGGAAAGCGATTGCACCTTCAACGGTGTTTCCGTAATCGTCCGGTAAAACGGACACGGCTATCGCCGCGTTTGAATTCACTCCGTCACGAAGACTGTAGCTCATACCGTTGGTACCAACCCCGCCCGCCTCCGATGCGGCAGGCACAACAACACCGCCGGGACACATGCAGAAGGTATATACTCCTCTGTCTCCGCGTCTTACGGAGAGGGCGTATTCCGCCGACGGTAAAAGTCCGCTGTCGGCAGCTTTGCCGTACATCGCACGGTCTATATCTTCTCTCAGGTGTTCGATTCTTACACCTGCGGAAAACGGCTTGGGCTGCATATCGTATCCCGAGCTCATAAGCTCAGAATACGTATCTCTTGCACTGTGACCGATTGCAAGAACGAGAGCTCCGTAATTTATCCTGTCACCGTTTACGGTAACGGAATCGCGGCTTATATTTTCCGCCTTGCTTAAATAATGAATCTCACCGCCTGCGGAACGAACCGCTTTGTCGGCGTTTGCGACTATTTCACGGAGTACGTCCGTTCCTATATGCGGCTTTGCCGTATAAGCGATTTTTTCAGGTGCTCCGAGGTTTATGAGCATTGAGTTTACTTTTTCGCAAAGTGAGTCACCTATTCTTGTGGTAAGCTTACCGTCGGAAAAGGTTCCCGCACCTCCGGCACCGAACTGAATATTTGATTCGTCGGAAAACTCTCCGCCCGAAATAAATTTATTTGCGGCGTTCGTTCTGTCTTCTATATCGCCGCCACGTTCGAACACAACGGGTGCATACCCGTTTGCGGCAAGCTCCATGGCACAGAACATACCCGCAGGACCGAAGCCTATGATAACGGGACGTGCCTTAAGCTTTTCGTGACCGTATACGGGTGTCTCCTCACTATATTCGTAAAACTTGACGTTTTCGAAAACGGGAGGCTCTCTGCGTGAACATTCGGCGTCGCCGCAGACTGAGCACACAAGAATAATGTTATCTTTACGGCGTGCGTCTATCGACTTTTTGCGTACGTGAATATTCGAAACGCTCACTCCGCTGATTCGCGACAGTACCTTGCGCGCTTTTGTAATTATTTCTCCGTCAGAAGCACCGAGCGATACCTTGACGTTTTCAACGGTAACTCTGTATTTCAAAATATCAGCCTATTTTAACCTGAACGGGATAGTCGCCGATGGCATATACCCCCGGCTTACCTTCAATAATCACTTCCGCAAGTACGGTTACGACGCCCTTGATACCGGAATCGTATTCGGAGACGTCGACCTTAACCGTTATATCGGATGCTCTTGTATTCTTTAGTTCTTCTTCGGTCCCGCGCAGACGCACGGTAACGTAAGGAGACACGAGACTGCACTCCACGTCGTCGTCACCGACTATTACGGGAGATTCGACTGTATATGCGCGTATGGTCGTTCCCTTGTGAACAACGGAAACCTGAGCGACCTCGGCGTCGTCCATTGACGTTATGCCATCCGGTAGATTTATCTTGAAAGACTGAGTGTCGTCCGACGCGAATTTTTTCTCGTCGAGAGTTCCGACACTGAGCTTGTCGAATCCTTCAAGATCCGCGGGGTCACCCTTAACCGTTATGGTTTTGGGGACAACGGTAATATTTACGTTGCCGTCGTTGAAATAGCCGTATTTATAATCAACTCCGAGAGTTACTTCCTTAGTGGTGTATACCGGAACGTTGACCTTGACTTCGTTTCTGTCGAGCTTTACGTAGCGCAGGTCTATCATCTCGCCGTTTTTGGAAACGAGGTCAATTTTACCGATTACACTCATTGACGACGAAATATCACCGAGTTCAAGTGAAACGCGTGCAAAATCGGCATCCTTGAGAATTTCATTCGGACCGGTTGCCTTAACCGTTCCGTATTCCGGAACAGCCTCGTCAAGTCTGCAGCCGGACGCGATGAAAGCGCCGGTAACCTTTGCTTTTACGTCAAGCTCAACAGTGGTCTTTTCGTCTACGTAAACGTTGACGTTATTTTCGGAAAGGCTTCCGAGAGAGATTCCCGCGGGAGTATCAACGAGAATCGGCACGGTATGTTTTCCCGAAACATTTATATCGCGAAGATCCGCATAAACGCGTATATCTTCCGAATCGTAACGGTTAAGAATACTCTTCTTTCCGTATACGGTAACGTTTACTGTGTTGCCGTATCCGTTATAAACGTACAGTCCGCTTTTGTTCTCTATAACGGAAGTATTTACGAGTTCCACTTCTACTCCGTTGAAGGTTTCCTCATAGGAATCGGAGTCCACCTGAGACACGTACAACCAAAGAATACATGCAGCGAGGACGCAGAGTATTTTCGGTACTATATCGTGAAGGATTTTCTTCTTTACCGGAGTTGCGTTTTCTTTATTTGCCTGTTTTTTCATACTCGCTCACCTACTCTCATTCTTCATCGTCCGAAGACTTTTCTATCGTACGTTTGAGCGATCTTGTATTTTTGAAATGTTCGAATCTGTTCTTGATGGTTGCACGTCCGAGGGTTTCGTCGGTCAGCAGATTCGTGAGCTCTTCTCTGAGGGAATCATACCCGAAGTTTCTCTCAAGCTTACCGTTAAATGCAAGTGAAATCACTCCGGTTTCCTCGGATACGACAAGAACCACGGCGTCGCTGTTTTCGGTCATTCCGATTGCGGCACGGTGCCTCGTTCCGAGCTCCTTGTTTATCTCCGTGCTTGAAGACAGCGGAAGAAGACAACCTGCGGCATAAAGTCTTGAATCTCTTATAATCAGTGCTCCGTCATGAAGAGGAGACTTATTGAAAAATATGTTTCCGATAAGCTGAGACGACACCTCGGCGTCAATAACGGTTCCCGTAAGCACGAGATCGCCGAGCTTGGTGTTTCTTTCGAATACGATAAGAGCTCCCGTCTTTGTGGAAGAAAGCTGCATTGCCGCTTCCGCCACGGTGCTCACAAGCTCACTGTGAGTTTCGTTGTTTTTTTCTCCGAGAGAACGGACCGTGCCGAAAGAACCGCCCACCTTTTCAAGAGCGGCTCGAAGCTCGGGCTGAAATACAATAAACAGCGCAATGATACCTATCTGGAAAACGTTCCTCATCAGGTATTCAACAACCTTCATCTCAAGGAGGTCACTTACGATAAGGAGAACGAGAAGAATTATTATTCCGACCGCAAGCCTCCCCGCTCGTCGGTCGCGGATAAACTTGAATACGTAATAAAGTATTACAGCCACTACGGCTATGTCAAGAAAATCGGCAAACGTAATTCCTTTCAAACTGACGGCTATATTTTTGAAAAATTCGGAAAGTGCGTCAATTATCACAGAACTCACTCCTTTCGTCGTCGAATACAAACTCATTTTATTATATCATAACAAACCGTCGAATTCAAACCCTTTTTATATAATTTATATAAATATTTATTATATTAAGTGAATTCGCAAAATGAAAATATTTAAATCTTGAAAGAGACATCTGTTTGTGCTATACTGTTTCACGAAAAAGGCAGGTGAAACGATGAAAAAAAGAATATCCTTCTGCACTCTCGGGTGCAGAGTAAATCAGTACGAATCGGACGTATACCGTTCTTTTCTCGAAAACGAAGGATTCATTACCGTACCCTTCGGTGAAGAATGTGACGTATGCGTTGTAAACACCTGTGCCGTTACCTCCGAAAGCGGAAGAAAAAGCAAACAGATGATAAGAAGAGCCGCAAGATACTCTCACGGTCACGCCGTAGTATGCGGATGCTTTTCCGAAATTGCTCCTGCCGATATCGCAAGCATCAAAGGCGTAATTTATTATACCGGCAACAAAGACAAATCAAGCGTCACCGACGCCGTACGTTACGCTGCCGGAATTACCGACACACCTCCCGATAAGCCGGGAATATTCGAGCCGTGCGGAGGAACTCTCACCCGCCCCGACAGAGTACGCTCGTTTATCAAAATCGAAGACGGCTGCGAGCACAGATGCGCATATTGTATTATTTCAACCGCACGGGGTCCCGTTCGCTCCAAAATGCCGGATGAAATAATAAAAGAGGCGAAAATTCTCGCCTCTGCCGGTTCTCCCGAAGTGATTCTGACCGGTATCGAAATTTCGGAATTCGGTAAGGATTTTACCGGAGAACTCAAAGGTTATAATCTTTCAAGTCTTATACGCGATATCTCCTCACTTAATGAAATTAAGCGTCTTGCACTCGGTTCTCTCGATCCGACGCTGATAAAAGAAGATTTTATGAAAGTCGCCGCAGAGTCACCCGTGCTTCTCCGACATTATCATTTGTCGCTTCAGAGCGGATGCTCTGAAACTCTTCGCAGAATGAGAAGAGGTTATAATGCCGACATGGCTCGACGTGCAATCGAAACGATACGCAGATACGTTCCCGATGCTATGATAAGCGCGGATATAATCGTCGGTTTCCCCGGTGAAAGTGAGAGCGATTTTCTTGAATGTGCCGAATTCTGCAAAGATGCCGATTTTCTCAACCTGCACATCTTCCCCTATTCGGTAAGAGAAGGCACGGAAGCTGCATCTATGGCCGGTCAGATTCCCGAACAGGAGAAAAAACGACGCGTATCTTATCTTGAAAATATACACTCCGAAACCAAAAAGGAGCTTCTGCGGCGCTATTCTCTGTCGGGCAAGCCCTCACACGTTCTGTTTGAGCGCTCCGTCGACGGAATCCTTTCCGGACACAGCGAGCATTACGTTGAAATATTTGCCGAAGGCGGTGAAGAATACGTCGGTAAAATATGTACGGTATTTCCCGACGAAAACTGCCGCGGAACTATTATAAAATAACGATTGCCGAATCACATATTTCAAAATATGCGGTTCGGCAATTTGTTATATATTACCAATTCTTGCTGGTTATATTTGGTAATTATTTTTCCTTGTAGTTTATTGCAATATGTGGTAATTTATGGTAATATATACACAGTAATACCACATTTTACCAATTACTAAGAGGAGTGCGAAATGGATAAGAACATCAAGATTCTGATAGCTGACGAAAGCTCGGATTTCAGGAAAAACTGTGCGGTTGCCCTGCGTAAATCCGGATTCAGAAACATCGAGGAAGCCGCCAACGGCGAGGAAGCATTTATAATCACGGGAAGATATCATCCCGACATCGTGATAGCCGACGTATGGCTCTCAAAGCTTGACGGTATAGGTCTTATACGTCAATGCTCGGAAATGGATTATTCCCCCGATAAAGCACCGTCTTTTGTCATTACGTCCCTGATATCCAATCAGAATATTTTCGTCGAAGCAACGCGTGCGGGAGCCGTACTTTGTTTACCCAAGCCGATTGACATGTCAAGTCTTTGCGAACACATAGAATCCGTAATGAGAAACCGCAGCGACGGAACGTACAGAGAAACCGAAAACGCCTCCCTTCCCGATATGGAATCTCAGGTTACGAAAATAATACATCAGATAGGCGTACCTGCTCACATAAAAGGATATCAGTATCTGAGAGCGGCCATTATCATGGCAATCAACGACAATGACGTTATAAATTCGGTTACCAAAATTCTTTACCCTTCGGTTGCAAAAAAGTACTCAACCACTACTTCAAGAGTGGAAAGAGCCATCCGTCATGCAATTGAGGTTGCGTGGGACAGAGGTGATATAGATACTCTCAACTCTTATTTCGGTTATACGATTCAGAACAGCAGGGGAAAGCCGACCAACAGCGAATTCATCGCCATGATTGCAGATAATCTGCGGCTGAAATACAAGCTTCACTGAACGTCGTTATACGTTACGTTTTTACCGTCCGAATATAGCAATACCGTGCCCGAGCAGTCTGTTCGCAGAATGTTCGGGCAATATTTTTCGAGTACGGACAGCGTTTCATATTCGGGATGACCGTATTCATTATCATATGCACAGCTTATTACCGCATATTCGGGTGATACGGCTTTTATGAACGCCTCAAGCGAAGAACCCGACGAACCGTGATGCCCTACCTTGAGCACGTCACAGTCTACGTCGACTCCGCGGTCAAGCATAATTCTTTCCGCATTCTTTTCACTGTCTGCAGCAAAAAGGAATGAATTCTCTCCGTAATCCGCACGCACTACGAGACTTTTATCGTTTTCGGTTAAATATTGAGAATCTATCCGCGGCGAAACAAACGTAAGCTTGAGTTCGCCGATAATTATTTCAAAACCGAATGAGGCTTCGGTAAGCGTGATACCTTTTTCCTTTACTGCCTTGAGTATCGCCTTCGACTCTTCCGAATATCTGAAATCTTCGTTTATGATAACGTTTGTAACTTCCGTCCTCTCAAGCAGCTTCAGCGTGCCTCCCGTATGATCGTTGTGAGAATGCGTCAGTATCAGGTAATCTATTCTTTCGGTGTGATTATTTATAAATTCCGTAAGAATATCGGCAGATTCACTCGTACCGGTATCAATCAATACCGCGCTGTTTCCCGCTTTAAGCAGTTCGCAGTCTCCCTGCCCGACGTCGACAAAATATACGTACAGGCCCGCAGACGAGAATTTTGCATTATAGACTGCGCAGTAGATAACCGCGGATATGATTATAAACGCGGTAATAATCCAGAAGAATGCGTTTGATTTTAAGAAAGTCTTTGTTTTCATAATAATTTAAAAAATCACCTCTCATGAAAGAGGTGATTTTATATTGTTTTGTTTAATCAAACAAGGTTGTTACCTGATATTCTTGCCTTGAATCCCTTGTAATATCCGATGAACATTGCGGGGATTTCACAGAGGATGAGAATACCGTGAGCAATCAGCTTGTACTTAAGTTCGATATCGGCAAGCTCAGCGGTCTGCTTGACTTCACCGAAGAAGGAAGCTATGTAAGGAGCTATGAACTGCGTAGGTCCGGAAAGGAACATGAAATCAACGAGCCAGCACAGTACGGAATATACGGCAACCGAAACGACAATAAGAATCACGGGATAAAGAGGATTGAACTTTACCTCGGCACCGTCGGAATATACGTTACCGACAATCGCATCGTCAACTCCGGGCTTCTTCATAAACATGAACATTGCGATAACGGAAGACACAAGTCCGATAAGGCCGGTGATAAGCGTACCGATACCTACCTGAGAGTCAAAAGCGGAGCCTGAGCTGACCCACGCGATTGCACGGGTAAGAAGAAGCGGAATCATCGTAACGAATACGGCGATAAGCCCCGATACCACGAGAAGCAGTATCTGAAACGGTATCTGCTTTAATGTTTCAACAAGTCTTTTGGATTCCATTGCGTTCACTCCAATATAAATATCTGAAAGCATATTGCTCTATATAATAATACAATAACGCACACCGATTGTCAAGCGTAAAACAAGAAATTTCGTCAAAATCAAGTATTAATCACGGTTTTCGTGCCTGCCGTTAATTTTGAGCAATTCTTTCCCGTCATTCAGTGAATTTTTTTGAAATTTAGATAGACAAATCGTCCGTAATGTAGTATTATATTATAGATATACTATATGTTAGGGGTGAATATTATCAGGTTTGCAAAATTATTTAAATTCATAACCGTTATTTTGATAATACTCACGCTTGTATTCATATGGTCTAACTCTGCCGAAAACGCCGAAATATCTTCCGGCAGAAGCTTCGGAATCTCGGCATTTATCAAAAGCATTCTCGACCCTCACGATAAAATCCCGCTTGAGACCTTCCAGAAAGTCATCCGCAAGCTTGCACACTTCAGCGAGTTTGCACTTCTCGGTTCCGAGTCATATTTTCTTTCGCTTCTGTTCACTAAAGGGAAAATTACTTTCAAGTCGGTTTTCATAACCTGGTTTTCCTGTTCCACAGCCGCCGTTATTGACGAAATCATACAGATTTTCTCTCCCGGCAGAGCATGCAGAGTGACCGACGTTCTTATCGACGCATCCGGTGTACTTTGCGGAATTTTGTTTATATCACTGATATTCTTCGCCGTACAAAGAAATAAAAGAAAAGCAGAAAGGGACACGCGTCATGGAATATGATAATCCCGAAGTATTTTCTCTCGTTTCCTGCACTTTGACGGAGGACACCGAATCAAAGTTTCACACGAATGATTCCCCTCTGTTTATTGAATACGTGCTCTCCGGTACGGAAACCATCGAGTCTCCCGACGTTATGCTTTCTTGTACCTCGGGTGCGCTCATTATAATTCCTCCCGGTGACGAATGCGTAATATATCATTCTCCCAAGGGGTTCAAGGCAGTCAGGATAGAAGCGGACGGCACGCTTTTCAAAGCCGTTCTCGATTCGCTTGACAAGCACGGCGCTTTCAGCAGATACGTTCCGTGTCATGAACGTATTTTCAGGATTCATTCACTGTCGGAGCAGTATTTTCTTTCCGACAAAACCGTCACCGAGGAAATATGTACTCTTCTCTTCTCTGTAATTTTTTCCTCGTGTGCAGCTCAGGTCACGTTTGACGGCAAGCTTTCTGCCGAAAAAATCAAAGAGTACATTCACCTTAAAATGTTTGAGGATATCGACCTTGACACACTTTCGGTCATATTCGGAGTTACCAAAATACACGTAATCAGGGTATTTAAGGAAAAATACGATATGTCTCCGATGCAATACCTTAAGGAAGAAAGACTCTTATACGCAGAAAAGCTTCTTACCGATACCGATTTGCCGATTAAAACGGTTGCGGCTCTTATGAATTATTCGGGAACGCAGCATTTCACGAATCTGTTCAGAGAGCGCTTCGGCACGTCACCCGGAAAATACAGAAACAATAAAAGGAATAAATAAAGCAGGTACAGACTATGTGTGGATTTGTTGGTTTTACCGGTCTGCTTGAAAACAGACAGGACGTAATCATAAGAATGGCCGACCGCATTATTCATCGCGGTCCCGACGACGACGGTTATTTCGTTTCCTCGGGAGACGACAAGACCGCCGTTTCCTTCGGCTTCAGAAGACTTAGTATTATCGACCTTCCCGACGGAGGTCAGCCGATGTATAATGAGGACGGCTCCGTTGTTTGCGTATACAACGGAGAAATTTACAACTTTAACGATATACGCAATGAGCTTATTGCAAAAGGTCACGTTTTCAAGACACACTGTGACACCGAGGTTCTCGTCCACGGCTTTGAAGAATACGGCGAGGACATCGTAAACAGGCTTCGCGGAATGTTTGCGTATCTCATTTTTGACAGACGTACCGGATACGTCTACGGTGCACGCGATCCCTTCGGTATAAAACCGTTCTATTATTCAAAGCTGAGCGACGGAAACTTCCTTTTCGGCTCCGAAATCAAGAGCTTTCTCGAACATCCCGGCTTCAAGCCCGAGGTAAATCCCGATGCTCTCCGTCCTTATCTTACTTTCCAGTATTCCTCGATGGACGCTACGTTCTTCAAGAACACGTTCAAGCTTCCTCCGGCACATAAATTCAATCTTAAAGACGGTGTTATGTCCGTCTCGGAATACTGGGACGTTGACTTCTCTCACAAGAAGGACATGACCTTCGACGAAGCCGTATCCATGGTTGACGACAGAGTAAGAGAATCCGTCAATGCCCACCGTATCAGCGACGTAAAGGTAGGCTCCTTTCTTTCGGGCGGTGTTGATTCAAGCTACATAACCGCATCCCTTATGCCCGAGGACACCTTCTCCGTCGGTTTTGATTTCAAGAATTTCAATGAGACGGGTGAAGCGCAGGAGCTCTCAAAGCTGCTCGGAGTTGAGAACTATACCAAAATGCTTACAGCCGAAGACTGTTTCGGTGCACTCAGCGATATTCAGTATCACATGGACGAGCCTCAATCAAATCCTTCGTCCGTACCTCTCTATTTCCTCGCACGTCTTGCGCGCGAGCACGTTACCGTCGTTCTTTCGGGAGAGGGCGCCGACGAGATTTATGCGGGATACGAATGGTACGATGAAACTCCCGCAATGAGAAAATACAAAAAGATTCCCGGCTTTATCAGAAGAGGCGCGGCAAACGTATCCGAATCTCTTCCCTATTTCAAGGGTCACGATTTCATAATCAAGGGCAGCGGCCGTCCCGAGGATTACTTTATCGGTCAGGCGCTCGTTTATCCCGAGAAGGAAGCGTTTGATATTCTCCGTCCGAAGTACCGCACCGGTCCTTCCGCAAGAGAGGTTACGGCTCCGATTTACGATAAAGTAAAAGGTCTGTCCGAGCTTGAGAAAAAACAGTATCTTGACCTCAAGCTGTGGCTTCCCGGAGATATTCTTCTTAAGGCCGATAAGATGAGCATGGCTCATTCAATTGAGCTTCGCGTTCCTTATCTTGACAAATACGTCATGGAGGAAGCGATGACGATAGCCCCCGAGTACAAAATCAACGGCATCAACACCAAATACGTACTCCGAAAAGCGGCAAACAGAATTCTCCCGAACGAATGGGCTGACAGAACGAAAAAAGGCTTCCCCGTTCCGATTCGTCAATGGTTCAGAGAAGACGAATATTATAATTTCGCATACGAATATCTCTCATCCGACGTTGCCGCCGAATACTTCGATCAGGACAAGCTGCTGAAGCTTCTGTCCGACCATAAGGAAGGCATCGCCAACAACCAAAGAAAAATATGGACTGCGCTCGTATTCCTCGTATGGCACCGCAGATTCATCGGTGAATAAAAAGAAAGGCAAAAACAATGGAAAAGATTTATCCGGTGCTTCTCGGCGCCGATCTTAACTGCTATAACGTAGCGAGAGCATTTCACGAAGCTTACGGCGTAAAATCAAAAGCGTTCGGCAGATACGCCGTTTCCGCAACCAAATACTCGAGAATCGTCGATTTTACTTCCGTACCGGATATCGACACCAAGGAAGTTGCCGTAAAGGTACTCCTTGAGTATGCCGAGTCACATACCGACGGCAAGCTCGTTCTTTTCGGCTGTACCGACGACTATGCGACGATGCTTATATCTCTCAAGGATAAGCTTCCGATGTATACGATTCCCTACACGAAGCACGAGCTTGTGGATGACCTTTCGAGAAAAGCCGAATTCTACGGTATTTGTGAAAAATACGGTATACCTTATCCCAAGACGGTTATCGTAATCGGAGCCACTTCTATCCCGTCGCTTAACCCCGATGACATGGGATTTGATTACCCCATTATAATCAAACCCTCGTCTTCCGTCGAATACTGGAAGCATCCCTTCATCGGAATGAAGAAAGTTTACATCGCAAAAGACAAGGCTGATGCCGAGAAGATTCTCGGTGAAATTTACGGCTCGGGATATACCGAGAAAATCATTCTTCAGGAGTTCATTCCCGGCGGAGACTCCGATATGAGAGTGTTTACCTCCTTCTCCGATAAGTACGGCAAGGTGCGCGCCATGTGCCTCGGTCACACAATGGTTGAAGAGCACACTCCCAAGGGGCTCGGAAATCACGCCGCCATCGTCACCGAAAATACGGCAGAATTCAAGCTCACGTCTGCTCTGCGCGCCATGCTCGAGGATATGGGCTACACCGGATTCGCTAACTTCGATATCAAATACACCGGCAACGGTGAAGATTTCAGAGTATTCGAAATCAATCTCCGTCAGGGTCGCAGCAATATGTATATGACCGCCGCAGGCCTTAACGTAGCAAAGCTTGCCGCCGAGACGTTTGATTCCGACGGTGGCGACTGTATTCTCTGCACCGAAGAACACTTCTGGCATCACGTTCCGAAGTCGGTAGCTTACGAATACACCGAGGACAAGGTTCTTGTGGAAAAGGCAAAGGCACTTGCCGAGGCAGGCAAAGACACCTCATCCGTCTGGTACAAGCATGACCTTATAAATCCCATGAGATTCGTATGCGTTTGCGAAATGCTGAGACGTCAGAAAAACAAATTCAAGGAATACTATCCCAAAAGAGGATAAACATGAAATACGTAATAGCAATGGACTCCTTCAAAGGCTGTCTTGATGCCGACAAGGTGTGCGAAGCAGCCGCCGAGGGAGTACTCTCCGTTCCCGGTAATGAAGTCACGCTTATACCTCTTGCCGACGGAGGCGAAGGCACCGCTTTCGCGATATGCAATGCAGTCGGCGGGAAAATAATACGGTGTACGGTTACCGATCCGTACGGTAACGATACCGAAGGATATTTCGGTGCTCTGCCTGACGGACGTCATGCTGTAATTGATACCGCAGCGGCTTCGGGACTCGGGCTTTCTCTTGCAGGAGGTGGCAGTATCGGTACGCGTTCCACGTACGGTACCGGCAAGCAGATTGCCGATTTGCTCGACATGGGTTACACCAAAATAACCGTTGGTCTCGGCGGCAGCGGTACGAATGACGGAGGAACCGGTGCTCTCGCCGCTCTGGGAGCCGTATTTTACAACAATGACGGGAACGTGATAACATTCCCGACCGGTGACAGTCTCGCGCGTATTGCGCGTATCGACGCATCGGGACTTGACCCGAGACTTAAAGGCGCCGAGCTCTCGATGATGTTCGACGTGGATATTCCTCTTACGGGTGAACACGGTACAACTTATAATTATTCCGCTCAAAAAGGAGCCTCTCCCGATGACAAAGAAGCACTTGAGAACGGCATGAAAAATTATGAGCGTTGCCTTTTTGAGTCGCTAGGAATCAAAGCCTCTGAGGTACCCGGTGCGGGTGCCGCCGGAGGACTCGGCATAGGACTTTTCACTGCAGGATTTAAACCTGTAAACGGTGCTCTTCACATGCTCGAAACCGTCAACTTCGAAGATGCGGTACGAGGTGCCGACATCGTTATTACCGGCGAAGGCAAAACCGATTTTCAGACGGCTGACGGAAAGTTACCCGTTGCCGTTGCTGCAATTTCCAAGAAGCACGGTGTTCCCGTCGTATGCGTCTGCGGTTGTGCCGCACCCGTCAATTCTCTTTACGAAAGCGGTATTGACGCAATCTTTGCAATACCGAGCGGTCCCATGACTCTTGAAACCTCAATCGCCAACGCGTACGGGCTTATAAAGAACACATGCCGTAATATAGCGGGGCTTGCCTCGTCACTTAAATAAGAAAACGCCGACGAAAGTCGGCGTTTTAATATATTACGTATAAGAACCCCCAGACACCCGAAGGTGTCTGGCGATTCTCTTTTCAGCTTCTGAGAATTACACCGTAACTCTCTTCAAGTTTCTTAAGTATTTTCTTTACGGTTTCGTCTGCCTCTGCATCGCTGAGAGTATGATCGGCGGCACGAAGCTTAACCTCAAACGACAGGCTCTTCTTGCCTTCGCCGAGCTGATGACCGCGATATACGTCGAACAGCATTACGGATTCGAGCATTTTTCCGCCGGACTTTGTAATCTCGTCTTCAATGGTTCCCGCTTCAAGTGCCTCGTCGCATACGAACGAGAAGTCTCTTTCAAGTGCCGGGAACTTAGGAAGTGCCTTATATCCGATGTCGGTGTCTCTGAGCTCGAACAGCTTGTCGAATTCGATTTCAGCCGCATAAACGCGTACGTTCTGGAAGCCGTAGTTCTCGGCGGTATCGGGATGAAGCTCACCGAATACACCGATTTTGTTGCCGTTCACGGTAATTTCAGCGCATCTGCCGGGATGGAATGCGGGATTTGCGGTACAAGCGGCGTATTTAGCTCCGCGCACGCGAAGTCTTTCGAGAAGTGTTTCGATATAACCCTTCATGCGGTAGAAGCCCTCTGCGCTCTTTGCGTCTTCAAGGAAGCCTATCGTAAGTCTGCGGGGCTCGTCGGGAAGCTCGTTTTCGCCTTTCTTCGGGAGATATACCGCTGCAATCTCAAAGAGGAACGCATCGTGATTCTTCTTATTGAAGTTAGTCGAAAGAACGCTTATCATCGACGGCAGAGCCGTTGTACGCATAACGGACGTGTCCTCTCCGAGAGGATTCGATATAACGACGCTGCGTCTGAGCGGATCGTGTTCGGGAAGACGGATTTTATCGTAGAACTTGGGGCTGATGAACGAGAAGGTCTCGATCTGGTCTGCACCCATTCCTATCATTACGTCTTCGGCGAGAATCTCGTAGTTCTGCTTTTCGGTTCTTCCGCCTTCTGCAAGGCC
>JAZUGD010000015.1:0-2989 GCA_045641025.1 Eubacteriales bacterium | reverse complement strand
AGATCTTTTTGTCGGTGATAAGAACGAGAGCCTCGTCGAGGACTGCTTCCATCTTATCGGTATCGGTTACCATGTAGGGAGAGAGGTAACCGCGGTCGAACTGCATACCCTCTACAACCTCGCAGTAGGTCTCTGCGGACTTGGATTCCTCAACGGTGATAACGCCGTCGGAGGTAACCTTTTCCATAGCGTCTGCGATGAGCTGACCGATGATTTCGTCGCCTGCGGAGATGGTACCTACGCGTGCGATGTCGGTGCTGCCGTTAACCTTCTTGGAGTTTGCAACGAGGCATGCAACTGCCTTGTCAACTGCCTTGGAGATACCCTTGCGGATAACCATCGGGTTAGCGCCGGAGGTAACGTTCTTCATACCCTCGTGGATGATTGCCTGTGCGAGAAGGGTTGCAGTGGTGGTACCGTCGCCTGCTGCGTCGTTGGTCTTGGTAGCAACCTCACGAACGAGCTGTGCGCCCATGTTCTCTGCTGCGTCCTCAAGCTCGATTTCCTTGGCGATGGTTACACCGTCGTTGGTGATGAGGGGAGTGCCGAACTTCTTATCGAGAACGACGTTTCTGCCCTTCGGGCCGAGGGTGATTTTTACGGTGTCGGCAAGCTTGTCGATACCTGCAAGAAGCTTTGCTCTTGCGTCGGAGCCGTAGTAAATATCTTTAGCCATTATAATAACCTACCTTTTTCTGATTACTCAACGATTGCGAGAATATCGCTCTGGCGAACGATGTTGTACTCGGTACCGTCACACTTTACCTCGGTACCTGCGTATTTGCTCGTGATTACCTTGTCGCCGACCTTAACGACCATGGTGACTTCCTTGCCGTCAACCATTCCGCCGGGGCCTACTGCAACAACTTCCGCTACCTGCGGCTTCTCCTGAGCGGTGCCCGGAAGAATGATGCCGGATTTGGTGGTCTCCTCAGCCTCGACTGCGCGAACTACGACGCGGTCTGCAAGCGGATTAATAGTCATAACTGCCTCCTTATGATAAGAAATTATTAACGTAATTTTTTGTCGGTTTTAGCACTCAACTTGCACGAGTGCCAAACACGAGTATATTCTATACTGATTGCGCTCCAAAATCAAGCAATTTTCCCAATGTTAACATTTTATTCACAATCTTGGGCGGGTTTACTTCATAAGAACGGCGCCGCGGCAAATATAATGAGGTAAAACGAGATGTTTTTCGATTCGGAGGTGCAGCATGCCCGATGCTCTGACCGGTATTCTGCTCCCGTGCGTTCTGCTCGCGGCGGGAGTTTACCTTGGTGTTAAAGAAAGATTCTTTTATATATTCCATCCCGTCAAAACCCTGCGGGAGACTGCACGGACGGGAGGAAAGTCTTCGGCGAAGGCACTGACCGTGGCGCTCGCGGGGACTCTCGGAGTCGGCAACATATCGGGAGTCGCAACCGCGATATATTCGGGCGGCGCGGGTGCGGTTTTCTGGATGTGGGTGAGCGCGTTTGCGGTGATGGGAGTGAAATACGCCGAGGTATGCGCCGCCGTGACTCACCGCAGAAGGGGTGGGAGCGACGGGTACTACGGCGGTGCACCGTATTATATTAAGGATACGGTATCGCGTGCGGCGGGCACGTTTTTCGCCTTACTGCTTGTAATAAATTCGCTTCTTACGGGAAATTCGGTTCAGGTGAGCGCCGCCGCAGAGGTGTTCCCGGGGATACCGCACGCAGTTGTCGGGCTCGCGCTCGGGCTGCTTGCCGCAGCAGTTACTCTCGGTGGGCTACGCAGGCTTTCGTCTCTGACGTTCAGGCTTATTCCCCTGCTCTCCCTCGTTTATACGGTTATAACCCTCGCGGTGACCGTCGTGAACCGTCACGCGCTGCCCGGGGTATTTCGCGAAATATTCCGCGGAGCGTTCGACTTTCGTGCCGCAGGAGGCGGCGTGCTCGGCTTCGGCGTGAGCCGTGCGGTGAAATACGGTGCTGCCCGAGGCGTATTTTCAAACGAGGCAGGCTGCGGCACCTCACCCTCGGCACACGCGTCCGCCGACGTGAGGCGTGCCGGCTCGCAGGGGTGCTTCGGTATTCTTGAGGTATTTATAGACACGGTGCTCCTATGCACTCTTACCGCCGTCTCCGTGCTCTCGTCGGGTGTCGGTCTCTCTGACGGCGGTGTCGCGACTGCACTTGCGGCGGTGTCGTCGTCTCTCGGCAGAGGTGCGGGGACAGCCACGGGAGTATGCGTCGTTGCGTTTGCATTTGCGACGGTTATAAGCCAGTCGTACTACGGAATCTCCGCGGCGGGCTTCATATTCGGGAGCAGCCGTGCGGTACGGTACGTTTACGTGCTTCTGTCGATTTCGGCATGCCTGCTCGGCGCGGTGATGGACATGGGTAAAATGTGGGCGATGACGGACGTGATAACGGCGACCCTTGCGATTTTCAACACTTTTGCCGTCGTACGTCTCGTGCGGTGCGAGGGAGTTCCCCCTCCTTTTGAAAAATAAAAAAGCCATCCTTGCGGATGGCTTTTAAGTAACGCTTACGCGTCAACCTTTGCGCTGTTAACCTTGATGCCGGGGCCCATCGTGGATGCGATAACGCAGCTCTTGATGTACTGACCCTTTGCAGCAGCCGGCTTAGCCTTGATGATTGCGCCCATGAGGGTGTTGAAGTTCTCGGCGATCTTTTCAGCACCGAAGGAAACCTTACCGATGGGGCAATGGATGATGTTGGTCTTGTCGAGACGGTACTCAATCTTACCTGCCTTAGCCTCGGCAACTGCCTTAGCTACGTCCATGGTAACGGTGCCGGCCTTCGGGTTAGGCATGAGACCCTTAGGACCGAGGATCTTACCGAGACGGCCGATAACGCCCATCATGTCGGGCGTTGCGATAACAACGTCGAACTCGAACCAGTTTTCTTTCTGAATCTTCTCAACGAGGTCAGCCACACCGACGTAGTCGGCACCTGCCTCAGCTGCTTCCTTAGCTCTGTCGCCCTTCGCGAATACG
>JAZUGD010000014.1:0-9412 GCA_045641025.1 Eubacteriales bacterium | reverse complement strand
CCCACGTTCAATCTATCCGCCAAACATAAAAGGCATCCCGAAGGATGCCTTTTATGTTTGGCGGATAGGGTGGGATTCGAACCCACGGACGGTTGCCCGTCACCTGATTTCGAGTCAGGGCCGTTATGACCACTTCGATACCTATCCGTATATGTTAAGCTCCCGTGGGAGCGTTAAAGCAATATTCAGTTATACCGTACCGGCGCAGGGCCGTTATGTCCCGTTGCGGTGCCCGAAATTTTTCGCTCGCTGACGTTCACAAAATTTCGACCGCTGCCGCTCCTTGTTCCTCGCTTCATCCTCCACAGGAGGCGCTCGGAACCGTCCCCGCTTCGATACCTATCCGTATATGTTAAGCTCCCGTGGGAGCGTTAACGCTTTATTAAACTTCGCCGTCCTTGCGGACAGCTTTGTTATTGTATCATACTTTTCCGTGAATTACAATAGCGAAATCAAAAAAAGTTTACGGGGGATTTTTTGCGAATGTAAAAATAATTTTGATTTACCTATTGACAAACGGGAGCCTTTGTGATAATATACCGTTGTTAATCCGCAGACAGCAGGTTACGGTAAAAGCTTTCAGCTTTCCTGCCGAGGAGAGACACTTGAACATATTTGTGTTTTCAGGGCTCTCGTCGTGCACGGCGGGAGCCTTTACTGTTACCGCTTCAAATCTTATAAGGAGGTTATGTTACATGCCCAGTCAGAAAATTCTTGAACAGAAGGCCGCAGCCGTTGAGACTCTCACCGAGAAGCTCGGACGTGCCGCATCCGGCGTTCTTGTAAAGTATCAGGGTATAACCGTTGCCGATGACACCAAGATGAGAGCCGCTCTCCGTGCAGCAGGTGTTGAGTACACCGTACTGAAGAACTCTCTTATCAAGCGTGCGTTTGAGAAGGCAAACCTTCCCGGAATGGACGATCAGCTCGAAGGAATGAACGCCCTCGCGATCAGCTATGACGATCCCATCGCTCCCGCAAAGATTCTTAAGGAATATGCAGAGAAGATTGAAACGTTTGAGCTTCGCGGCGGTTTCCTCGACGGTTCCGTTGTAGGTGTTGACACCGTTAAGGAACTCGCTGACATCCCCCCGAAGGAAGTTCTTCTTGCCAGAATGCTCGGTTCCCTCACCGGTCCTCTGTCCGGCCTTGCAGTTGCACTTCAGGCCATCATCGACAAGGACGGCGAAGCCGCTCCTGCTGAAGAAGCAGCACCCGCAGAGGAAGCAGCAGCTCCCGCTGAGGAAGCACCCGCAGCCGAGTAATCGGCTCACAAGCGCCGCGTAAGCGGTACACAAAATCAAAAATAAAAACACAATTTATTAGGAGGATTTAAAAATGGCATCCGAAAAGACCACTCAGATTCTTGATGAAATCAAAGCTCTTACCATTCTTGAGCTCAACGACCTCGTAAAGGCAATCGAAGAGGAGTTCGGCGTATCCGCAGCTCCCGTAGCAGTAGCAGTAGCAGGTGCAGCTCCCGCAGCTGCAGCAGCAGAAGAGAAGACCGAATTCGACGTAGTTCTTGCTAACTTCGGCGCTAAGAAGCTCGACGTTATCAAGGTCGTTCGTGAGATCACCGGTCTCGGCCTCAAAGAGGCTAAGGACCTCGTTGAGGGCGCTCCCAAGACCCTTAAGGAAGGCGTTTCCAAGGAAGACGCTGAGGCTCTCAAGGCTCAGCTCGTTGCTGCAGGCGCAGAAGTCGAGATTAAGTAATCTGACTGTATTTTCGAAAAGAGTCCGCAATTGCGGACTCTTTTTTTATCGCAAATTACGCAGGGCACGCCCGTCTCTCGGCGTGCTTTTTTATTTCGCGCGGGAGCGCGACGTTTCCCGTGCCGTGCCGACATCCGTTACCCGACAAACCTGACCGTACGTCCGGTGTATTATTACCGTACTGAAATAAGAAAGGAACGGACGATGAAAAAATCAAAGGACGGAGAAAACAAGGGACGGCTTCCCGCCGCCGCGGTGCTTGCGGGAGTAAAGGAGAACGTCACGCCCGCACTCGGGCGGGTGCGCGGATTTCTCGGTGAGAAGGAGGACGTCATCCGCACGTTCGTGTTCCCCGCGGCGTACGCACTTCTGTTCTCGACGCGCAGGATAGGCACGGTGGTACTCCCGTTCGGGCTCTCGGCGATATGCGCCGCGGACGAAGGGCTTCCCGCCGCTGTTGTGCTTGCGGCATTACTTCTCGCGTCAATCGGGGGAGGGGACTTTCTTTACACCGCCGCGGCATACGCACTGTGCGGCGCAATCGTTATCGGTGCGAAATATCTCCGCCGTACGCTATCTCCCGCCGTGCGCTCGGGACTCGCGGCGGCTGTGGGCACGGCGCTGACGTTCGCTCTCTCTCTGCGCGGCGGGGTCGTGCTGTACGAATTATGCCTCACCGCGCTCTCTGCGGCGGTATTTCCCGCGCTGACGCTTGCGCTTCGCGGGGTATTCTCGGAGGAGAAGGAGGCGGTGCCCGGCATAGGCGCGTGCGCCGTCGTTTACACCGCGGCGCTCTCACTTGCCTCACTCGGCGGGATATTCCCGTCGCTCGGCGTGATACTGTCGATGGCCGCGTCGCTTTATACCTCGTACGCGTACGGTACTCACCGCGGAATCGCCATGGGAGTGGCGTGCGGGCTTGCGGCAGATGCATCTGCAGGACTCGTGTACGCGGTCGCGGCGGCAACCTCGGGCATTCTCATGAACGTCTCGCCCATGGCGGCGGTCTCGGCGGGTACGGTGCTTGCAACGGCTGTCGGCGTGGCGGGAGGAGGTGCGAACGTGCTCGGCGGTATGTTCCCCGAATTCATGCTTTGTACCGCCGTGGCGGGGCCGCTGTTCCAGTACGGCATAATACCCGTGCCCGGAGTCCGCACGGATACGAATGCACCGGCTGACGACGGAATTGACGCAATGAAGGTTCAGGCGGCAAAAAAGCGGACAAGCGCGCTCTCGTCGGCGTTCTCGTCGGTGTCGTCGCTTATGCGCAAAGTATCCGGAGTGGTGAGCCGTCCCACGGTTTTTGAGCTCAGACAGGTGTGTGACGAGGCATTTGACGCCTATTGTGCAGGCTGTTCCCATAAAGACGTATGCTGGGGAGACGAGTACGACTCGACCGCGTCGGCGCTTGCGGGGACCGTCCGCACTATACGCGAGGGCAGACGCGTGAGCGCGGCTTGCTTCACTCCGTCCGTGCGGGGAAGGTGCGAGCACGTCGACGGAATCATCGCAAAAATCAACGTCGGCGCCGCCGCGTGTGCAAGAGCGAAGACGCTGTGCGGTACTTATGCCGACGGGCTCGGCACGGTCTCAAAGCTGCTTGAGGATACGGAGGACGAAACGGAGTTTGCACCCGACCCGGCACTCTCGGCAAAGCTTGCAAAGCGGCTTGCCGCCGCCGGGCTCAGGGCGGAAAGCCTGACCGTTTACGGCAAGAGACGGCGGCGTGTGCTTGCCCGCGGCGTGACCTGCCGCGCGGGGAACGACGACGTGCGCCGTGCCGCCGAGGAGGTGCTCGCATCAAAGCTTGCGCCGCCGGAATATCTCGTAGGTGCGGGCGGTGTCACGATGAGCATGACCTCGGTGCCGGAGTACGCCGTGCACGCGGGGAAGTGCTTCTCCTCACGCGTCGAGGGCAGGTGCGGCGACACCGTATCGTTCTTCGGGAGCGACGGCGGGTATTTTTACGCCATGCTTTCCGACGGGATGGGAAGCGGCGCGGATGCGGCGCTCGCCTCGGGTACCGCAGTTTCATTTCTTGAACGTATGCTCGGCGCGGGCTGCACCGTGCAATCGGTACTGCCGATGCTCAACGATATTCTGCTCGGCGGAAACACGGAGTGCTTTGCGACCCTCGACGTGCTCGAACTCGACCTCCTCACGGGGGATGCCCGCCTTATAAAATCGGGCGCGGCACCGTCGTTCGTTCTGCGTGACGGGCGGCTGTACCGCCTTGCCTCGTCGACGCTTCCGGTCGGGATAGTCAAATCGGAGGAGGCGGAAAAGCTCTCGTTCGAGGTCTGCGGCGGGGACTATATCGTGCTCCTCTCCGACGGAGTCGTGCGGGACGAGCGGGACGAGTCGTGGCTATATTCACTCCTCTGCGGGACGGATACGTCCCCGTCGGTGTTCGACGGCAAATCGCCCGACGAGGCGGCACGCGCCGTCTGCGCGGCGGCGGAGGAGCGCTTCGGCAAAGCGGACGACGTTTCGGTGTGCATCGTAAAGGTGGAAGAAAAATAAAAAAGCACGCGTAGAACGATATGGGGCAATGCGGAATGCGGAATTCGGAATGCGGAATTGCGGAATGCGGAATTCACCTGAATTGTATTTGTTGGTGAAATGACGAGACGAGACGGAGCCTTCCTCTGATGAGGAAGGTGGATTTTGCGAGGTTTGCCGAGCAAAAGACGGATGAGTAGTAATGTATAGATTAACTAACTGTCTATAGGTTTGCTTGTATCAACTACTCATCCGTCAGCTAACGCTGACACCTGACCCCTTTCGCCTTGCGAAAGGCAATCAAGAGAAGGCTTTTGGTTGAATCGCTTATTATATTTACAGACAAAAGTAAATTTGAAACGTATGTTTCCGGGGCGTCGCCGACGTAACGGCGGAGGACGCCGCCCCCTACAGATGAACGCCGATTGTTCATTCCGCAATTCCGTGTTTGTTCGGCTTCGGGGAAATGGGTGTTAGGCTTCGCCTAAACCCTTCGAGTTTGCCTGCGGCAAACATCGCCATTCCGCATTGCCCGCCAATTCCTTGTTTATCGGACAAAAAAGCCCGCGGAAGCGGGCTTTTTTCGTTATTTAAAAGTCGTAATCCGAGGTCCATCCGCCGGGACGGCCTTCGTATTTCGGATTTTCGGGGATTCTCCACGCGTACCACTCAAGCGGGTTCACGTCGGGGTCGGCGTCCGTGGGCGGGTAGTACCACGTGTTCGTGCTGTCGACTATATAAAGCGGTGCTTTGTTCTCGCGGCAGAGATTTATGCACTTGTCAAGGCGTTCCTTATATATCGCTCTGTCGGCGTCGGTGCCGTTTTTCCACATCGAGGTGTGCGTTGCACAGCAGATGAGGTAATAAGCCGATGCGAAGAGGGTATCAACTAAGTGCTCCTGCCATGCACTGTTTGCGTTGTCGCGGGCGAAGCTGTAACAGCGCTCGATAGTGTCGGCGTTGTTCTTAATATACGTGAAGTCGAGACGCTCGGTGATAGCCGACCAGAAGCCGCACCAGTGGTCTCTGTGGTCGCCCGCTTCCTCAAGAAGCACGAGATATTCGTACACCGCGTCGTATCCGTCGCCGTAGACGAGATAGAGGTACTCTTTAATGATGTCGCAGTATTCGTCGAACGTCATGTCCGCATCCCACATAACCCTCTGCTGCATATAATACCCGAGAGAGTCGAAGTCGTACGGGATATTGTTCGTGCCGTTGAGCGCGAAAATTCCGTATACGCCGAGGGAGGCAAGGTAGGTGATGTCGTAGTAAACCTCAAACACCGTCGTTGCCGAGCTCATCTGCTCGTCGGAGGTGAAGGGGTAGTACCATATATAAATGTTGTCGGTCAGCTTGCCCCAGCCCTCGAGGTTCTGTCTGTCGGTTTCGTGTGCGGGGCAAGTGAGGTCGCCGACGGAGTGATTGGAGCAGGGAATCGAGCCGTCGTCGCCGACGTAGATGCAGTACGATACCATGACCATCTTATGTACGGCAAGGTTTTCCGGCGGCTTCGTCGTGCCCGCGTATGCGAATACGCCGACGTATATCTCGGGATAATCTTCCTCAAGTGATTCCGCGACCGCATTTGCGAACGAGATGACCGTGCCGGAGGTCGCCTTGTATTTTCTCATGACCGCCTGACAGTTCTTGCAGGAGCAGAATTTCGTAACGTCGATGTGCGCGACGTCAACGTCGTTGACATTGTAGCCCATAATAGAGCCAGCCGCCTTTGCCGCGTCAAGCTTTGCGTGTACGCGGCGGATTGTCTCGGCGGTGAAGTCTTCGTTTGTGAAGCAGGGCTGTACGCCGAGCTCGTAGCCCGCGTTCCAGTCTTCCTTCAGCTCGTCCCGCGTGAAGTAGCCCTCGATACCGTGGCATGCCTTCCAGACGGTGCCGAAAACGCCGTAATTCTTGTCGTTTACGTAGCACTCGCCGTTGTAGTACATCTTGGGCGAGGTATACATGCCGCCGCTGCCCGTATAGGTCGAGCGCACCTCAATAGACGGCATCTTTTCGTAGTGCACGTCATCGAGAACGATTTCGTCCGACTTGTAGAGATACGATACCGCGTTGTCGACGTGGTCGTAATTTCCTTTTTGCTTGTAATCGTAGTAGAAGGTGTAACCGATATATTCGCGCAGGAATTCGTAAACCGCGTTGAGGCAGCCGCTGTATCTGCCGCCGAAGAACGTGATGCCGCCGTCGTCCTGCTCGATTCTCACGCCCTGGTCGCCGAGCGACGGGTCTTTTGCGAGAGTGAGGGCGGGACCGGAGGCTTCGGTCACGATTTCGGGATATACGCCGCACGCGTCACCGAGGTACTTGCGCAGCTCCGATGCGGCATAGCGCATCGAATCGTCGGCGTCCGCGGGGCAGACGATGACGAACTCGGAGAGGTCGCGCCCGCCGACGGTAATCCTGCCGACGCGGTAAAGCTCGCCCTCGACTACGTTAATAACGTCGCGTCCGGCGTGCTTCTTGGCGTAGCAGCGTGCCGCCATGTCCGCGCCCTCGGCGGTCTTGCCGAAGATGAGGACGGTGTCCTCTCCCGCGTCTTTCCTGATAATATAGCCGTCGTCGGTGAGGGACGAGAGGTCAAGCCCGTATTCTCCGGCACTCGAAGCGTCGCCGAGAATATACGGGGTGTCGATTCCGTCGCGTGCAAGACGCGCGTCGAGCCACGTGCGCACGCTCTTCAGCGTGACGGTGCCGGACGACGTTTCGCTCTCCGCGGCGGGTGCGGTGCACGAGACGACGGAAAGGGAGGTGAGGAGTGCGAGGAGAAGTGCCGTGAATCTTACGTTAAACTTATTCATAGTACAGTTCGAGCTCCTTTATATCGTTTGCGTTTAATGCCTTGTCAAAGATGAACAAATCGTCGACGGTCACGTCCGCAAGCATCGGGCGCGTTCCCGTGCCGTCGTTGCCGAGACGGAGCGGAAGTCCGTCTTCGTTGTCAAACGTGAGAGGCGCATAGTCTTCGGGCATCTTGTGAGTTTCAAACAGCTTGAAGTTAACGTACGTCGAAACGTCGAGCGTTTCTTTGTCAACGGAGACGGCGACGTGCGTCCAGCTGTCAACGGGGTCGCAGTCGAATGCGGCGTGGGTGACCCACTCGTGCCCTGCCTGAGCCAGGCGGAACTGAAGCGAATCGACGAACGATAGAGCAAAGCCCGAGCTGTTCTCGGGGTCGAGGTCCTTGTTTGCGAGAATCACGTGTCTGCCCTCCTTCGAGGAGTTGACACGGAACCAGAGCGAGAGGGTAAAGCTGCCGCTTCCGACGTGTGCGCCGCCGAGAGTCACAAAGCCCTCGCCCGAGACGCGAACGGCGGAGCCGTGAACGCCTTTGGTATAATATACCTTGCCCGTGGTCTCTATCCCGTCCTCGCCTTCACCGTCGAAGAAGAACGCCGTCTTCGGCTTCAGCGCACCGAAGGGCGGAGTCTCGCGGGCGGGCATATAGTCCGCGTCGGTTTTTCCAACGGGACGTGCGGGCGGGTTTTTGTAATCTGAGAAGAAATTCCGGGGAACGTATGAATCGAAGTTCCGACCGAACGGCACGCCGAGCGCGGTGCAGACGATGGCGGGAATGTCGATGACTCTTAAGTCAAGAGACGGGTTGTCCGCAACCGTCTTTCCGACGGCTCTGAAAAGGACGAAGCGCTCGCCCTCGGTGAGTCCGCCGTGCGAGTGACCGGTTCCGCCGTGGTCGGCGGTCACGATGAAGAGCGTGTCGTCCGCGATTCCCGCGTCGGTGAGAGACGCGTAAATTCTGCCGACGTAGGAGTCGACGACGGAAAGCTCGGACAGGTATTCCTCGCTTCCGTAGCCGAAGCAGTGCCCTGCGTGGTCTATTGATTCAAACTGCACGAAGAGAAGCTCGGGCTTCTCGGCTTTTATATAATCAATGATTTTCTCCGTGAGAACGGCGTCTTCTCCCGTTTCTGTGGTGACGCCGACGTCCTGCTCGACGATACCGTAATTTATCGGCTTCCAGCTGCTGAAGGAGCCGAGCACGGCATCGGGATGCGCGCGTCTCACAAGAGAGAAAATCGTAGGATTTTCGGTGTCGGTATACGGGGTCGACGATATGATATCGTTGTTCAGCCTGTGTACGTAGGGAACAACCCCGAGGAGCATCGTGCCCCAGCACTGTGCGCTTATCGTGGGCACGGCTGTAAGGCAGTAGTCGGTTTTTGCGCCGTGCTCGAATATCCTGTCGATATTCGGCGTGTCGGCGAATCTTGTAAAGTTCCCGGCACCGTCGATGCCGAGAATCACGACGTGTTTATATGTTTTCATAATACCTTATAAGGAAATACGGGCTGCGGCTGTTGCCGCAGCCCGTACAAATTAAGTCAGCTGTGGGGGTAAATCAGACACCCTTCTTGTAGCGCTCGATTTTCTCAAGCTCGGTTTCGTTGAACTTGGGGGTTCTGCCCGGAATCGGGATGAGCTTTTCGCTGATGGTGTCGATGATGGTGTCCGGATACGGGAAGAAGAACTCCTCAAGCTCGTGAGCGGGAGTGATCCAGTTGCGGGAGCCGAGTGCTACCGGCGGTGCATCGAGGTAATCGAATGCAAACTCGGTGATGTTGGCAGCCATATCCTTCATTACGGAGTTGCGCTCGCAAGCGTCGCCGACGATGAGGATCTTACCGGTCTTCTTAACGGACTCGATAACCTTGGAGTAATCGAACGGAACGATGGAACGTGCGTCGATGATTTCGGCGGAGATGCCGTATTCCTTCTCGAGGATCTTTGCGGCGTCGAGTGCACGGTAGAGAACCGCACCGATGGTGAGGATGGTGATATCCTTACCCTCTTTCTTAACGTCGGGATCGCCGAGCTTGATTTCGAAGGTTCCTTCCGGAACACCGCCCTCCATGAATTCCTCGCCCTTATCGTAAATTCTCTGAGACTCGAAGAAGATTACGGGGTCGGTACCCTCGAGAGCGGAGGTCATGAGACCCTTCGCGTCGCCGGGAGTAGCGGGGAATACAACCTTAAGTCCGGGAATGTGAGCGGGAAGAGCGGTCCAGTCCTGAGAGTGCTGTGCGCCTTACTTGGAGCCGACGGAAACACGAAGGATGATGGGCATCTTGAGGATGCCGGCGGACATCGACTGCCACTTAGCCATCTGGTTGAAGATTTCGTCGCCTGCGCAGCCCATGAAGTCTGCGTACATAAG
>JAZUGD010000013.1:0-4672 GCA_045641025.1 Eubacteriales bacterium | reverse complement strand
CACCGGGCTTGCCGCGGGTGAGGTCAAGCTTCAGCCCGAGAGCCTTATATTCGTCAAGCTTTGCCTTTGCCGCGTCGCGTACGGCGGCAAGAGCGCATTCGTTCATTTCGCTGTATTTCATTTTAATACCTGCATTTCTTTCGTCACTTCGTGCCTTCGGGCGCGAACGTGCGGCGTGAAACAAGAGTATTTCAGACTTCGTTTTTCTGAATGTTTCACGCGATTACCTTACAGAAGGAATATGTTATGCTCGCGGCATACGTCGTACATTTCCGCGGGCCATACCGCACACTGTACCTCGCCGACGTGAACCTTGCCGGTCATGACCATCGAAAGACGGCTCTGTCCGATACCGCCGCCGACAGTCAGCGGAAGCTCGTTTGCAAGAAGCATGCGATGGAATTCAAGACTGCGTCTTTCGGGCACACCCGCCGCGTCAAGCTGACGTGCGAGTGAGTCCGCGTCGACTCTTATACCCATGGAGGAAAGCTCCACGGCACGGCCGAGCGGCTCGTACCATACGAGAATATCGCCGTTGAGCGACCAGTCGTCATAGTCGGGTGCGCGTCCGTCGTGAGGCTTGCCGGAGAGGGGAAGCGGCCAGCCGATTCCCTCAATGAAAACGCATCCCTTTTCGCGGCAGATGAGGTCTTCTCTCTCGTTTCCGGTCTTGTCGGGGTAGAGCGCTTCAAGCTCCGCGGAGGTGATGAACGTGACCTCGTCGGGAATGTGACGCTCAAGCACGGGGAAGGAGCGGCAAATGCCTCTCTCGGTGTCCGCCATTGCGCGGACGATGCGTCTTACGGTGTCGTGCAGGTATTCACGGTTTCTGTCACCGGCGGTGATGACCTTCTCCCAGTCCCACTGGTCAACGTAAATCGAGTGGAGGTTGTCGGTCTCCTCGTCGCGGCGAATCGCGTTCATATCGGTATACATACCCTCACCGGGGCCGAAGCCGTAGCGGTACAGCGCCATTCTTTTCCACTTTGCGAGAGAGTGGACAATCTCGGCGCTCTTGCCGTCCGCATCGGGAATATCGAAGGTGACGGGTCTCTCGTAGCCGTTGAGGTTATCGTTAAGACCGCTTTCGGGAAGCACGAACAGCGGGGCGGAAATACGCCTCAGTCCGAGCTCACGGCAGAGTGCCTCTGCAAAGCGTTCCTTGACAAGTTCAATGGCGAGCTGAGTGTCTCTTACGTCGAGAGCCGCGTCGTACCCGTCCGGGAGAATAAGTCGTTTCATCTCAAAATCCTCACAAAAAATATTACGAACATTGTGATTATATAACTTTTCGGGCGGAATTGCAAGAGATTTTGAAAGATTACCCGCGAAAGTGTGCAAAAAACGTAATATTTATCCGTCACACGCCGCAATAATGAATTTCGGATGCCTTTTTCTTGCAAAAATCACGAAATTTAAGGAGTTTACAAATTAGCCTTGAAAGAATCGCAAAAATCTGCTATTATATAATGAATATGTATATGACTCAGGAGAATTAAAATGACCCGTAAAGTTTTAATCAAAGTAATCTGCACCGTTCTCGTGCTTGCGTCCGCACTGTTGCTTTTCGGCTGTGCGAAGGACGGAAGCGTGCCCGACGGATATATGCTCGCGTCGGGTGATGCGAACGACTTCGACCTTTTCGTACCGAAATCGTGGACGGTTTCTCTCTCCGAGGGTACCGTTGCCGCATACTGCTCGAACACCGACCCGTCGAGCGTTTCCGTGATGGGCGGCGGCGTTGAGCACGCCGACACCACCGTAGACGACTTCTGGGAGATTTACAAGAGCGAATTTGAGACGGTATATACCGATTTCACTCTCGTTGAAACGAAGGACGCGGCTCTCGGCGGCGAGAACGGCAAGTGCTACGTCTTCACCGGAAAAATCGGAGAGAACACGTATCGCTTCGAGATGACCGTCGTTATCCACGGCGGCTACGTTTATATGTTCACGTTCACCTCCACCGAGGAGCTTTACAAGAACCACACCACCGAGGTCACGAAGATGCTCGGCTACTTCAGATTCAGATGACGGAAGAAAACAAGACCTGTGCCTACTTCGACTGGACGGCTACGACGAAGCCGACTGCCGGAGTTATCGGGGCGGTAAACCGCGTAATGAGCGAGGAATGGGGCAACCCCTCGTCGGTACACCGTGCCGGCAACCGCGCCGCACGCCTCCTTGCCTCCGCACGCGAGAGCGTGATGTGCGGCATGGGCTTCGGCCGCGCCCCGAAGGGTAAGCTTATCTTCACCTCGGGCGGTACCGAGGCGGATGCGCTCGCGCTCCTCGGCTCCGCATACGCGAAGAAAAAGAGAGGACGCCTCCTCATCACCGAGGGTGAGCATGCGGCGGTTGAAAAATGCGCCGCAAGACTTGAAGAAGACGGCTTCGAGGTACTGCGCGTTCCCACACGCGGAGGAGAGCTCGACCTCGATTTCATCCGTGAACACGCCGACGGGGTCGTCACCGCGTCGCTCATGCTCGTAAATAACGAGACGGGCGCGCTCTACGACGTTGCCGCGGCCGCAAAAATAATCAGAGCAAAATCGCCCGACGCCTTCATCCATACGGATGCGGTGCAGGGCTTCATGAAGGTACGCTTCACTCCCGAACGCTTAGGCGTCAACGCCGTCAGCGTCAGCGCGCACAAGATAGGCGCTCTCAAGGGCACGGGCGCACTCTACGTCGACGAGAAAACCGTAAAAGAGAAACGCATCGTCCCGATAATACCGGGCGGCGGGCAGGAGGACGCATACCGCTCCGGCACCGAAAACGTGCCCGGAATCTGCGCCTTCGGCGAGGCGGTACGCGAAAACTTGGCGGACTACGCCGAGCGTACCGCGGCAGTGGCTTCACTCCGTGCGGAATTTCTCGCGGCAATTGAGGGAAGCGTGCTGCGCCCCAATATTCCCACTCACTTTATCGACAATATCGTAAGCGTGACCGTACCGGGAGTCAAGAGCGAAACCGTGCTCAACTTCGCCTCGGAGAACGGATACTATATCTCTGCGGGCTCCGCCTGCTCCTCCCACGGCAAAAAGACGAGCGGTGCGCTCGCGGGCTTCGGGCTTGACCCCGCCGACGCGGACTCCACCGTGCGCGTCAGCCTCTCTCACCTGAACACTCCGGACGAGGTGAAGGGTCTTGCGGACGTGCTTGTGCGCGCCTCGCGTGAGCTTGCAAAAAAATGACGAAGCTCAAAACCGTAAAAATCGGAAGCACGGTCGTTCCGCACGGGTTGTTCCTTGCACCCATGGCGGGCTTTACCGACCTTGCTTTCCGTAAGATATGCGTCTCTCTCGGTGCGGAATATACCGTGACCGAAATGGTCTCCGCCAAGGCGATATGCTACGGCGACAAAAAGACGGGCGAGCTTGCCCGCATCGACGGGGACGACGCACCCACCGCAATACAGATATTCGGCCATTGGCCCGCGGATACGGAAACGGCGGTACGCGCTCTCCTTTCGGGAGAGTACGAGGGCATTCGTCTTCCTCCCGCCGCGATAGACATAAACATGGGCTGCCCCGTGAAGAAGATATTCACCTCGGGCGACGGCTCGGCGCTGATGCGTGACCCCGCACTTTGCGAAAAGCTCGTCGCGTCCGCCGTTCGTGCGGCGGGTGACGTACCCGTAACGGTAAAAATCCGTGCCGGAATCGACGCGTCGCACAAAAATGCCGCGGAGGTGGCGACGTCCGCCGTGCGCGGAGGCGCGGCTGCCGTGTTCGTTCACGGCAGAACGAGAGACCAGTTTTACGCGCCGTCGTCGTCAAACGACGTCATAGCGGCGGTAAGAGACGCGCTCCCCGATGAGATTCCCGTAATAGGCAACGGCGACGTCACGGACCCCGAATCGGCATTCCGCATGCTTGACGAGACGGGGTGCGACGGAGTGATGATAGGCAGAGCCGCGCTCGGCGACCCGTGGATATTCTCACGAATCATCGCCGCATCGGACGGTGTACCGTTCACGGAGCCTGCCGAGGACGAAAAGATAAATACGGCGCTCGGGCTTTGCCGGGCGATATGCGAACGCTACGGAGAAGAGGGCGGAGTCCCGATGTGCCGCGGCAGAGCAGGTCACTTTATAAAGGGTATGCGCGGCGCGCCCGAAATGAGAAACGCGCTGTGCCGTGCGAAAACGTACGCCGAAATCGAAAGCGTACTGCGCGGATAACAAAAATTTTAACGGAGGTGCGATATGAAAAGCAAGCGGCGGATAATCGGAATAATCACGGCGTCGGCGCTGATACTGACGGTCGCTCTCTCCGTACTGTTCATAGCATACGAGGCGGACCACGACTGTGCGGGCGAGGCTTGTCCCGTCTGTATGCTCGTGAGGGAATGTGCCGTATCGATCACCGCGTGCGCGGTTAGCACGGTGACGTTTGTATACGTCTGCCGCACCCGGACGGAGCGGCGGGACGACGGGAAAACACCCGTGCACGGTACTCCCGTTTCGCTGGCGGTCAAGCTTACCGCATGAGTTGTCCTTTCGCTGAGGGATAACGAACGAAAGGACGAAAAAATGAAAAAGGTAAAAATAATTCTTGCGTCCGTGCTCGTGCTTGCACTTCTCGCAGGCGCGGCAGGATGCACCGCACATACGGGGGACGACGATAAATTCACCGTTGTCACCACGATATTCCCGATATACGACTGG
>JAZUGD010000012.1:0-2540 GCA_045641025.1 Eubacteriales bacterium | reverse complement strand
TTATTGACACTCCGCCGGCGGTGTGGTATCATTTTCAAAAAGGCGGTGATACCCTTGAATAAGCAGGAAATATATAACCTTTTGAAAGACGCGGGAATGGAATTCGAGGCGGTCGAGCACGGTGCGGTGTTTACCGTGGAGGAGCTTGACGCGGCAAATCTGCCCCACCCCGAGCTCGGCGCGAAAAACCTCTTTCTCCGTGACCAGAAAAAGCAGAATTATTATCTTCTGACGGTGCGCGAGCATCTCCCGGTGAAGATAAAGGAGTTCGAGAGCAAAATCGGTGCGAAGCACCTCAGCTTCGCGTCCGAAGACGACCTCATGGCAATAATGGGGCTCATCCGCGGCTCGGTGACTCCGCTCGGCGTCCTTGCCGACGAGGAGAGAACCGTGCGCGTATATATCGACTCGTATTTCGACGGTAAGCGCATCGGCATCCACCCGTGCGAGAATACCGCGACGGTCTACGTGGAAACGTCCGACCTCACGGAGCTCATAAAGAAGCACGGCAACCCCGTTTCGTATATTGATATGGAATAAAACAAAAAGAAGACTGAATTTGCTGTCGTGTGATAAGGATGTTTTTTCGGTGGTGTGGATTTTGTGCGGCGAAATCCGATGCTCGTTACAGATGCGGACAAATCAGAATTTGTGGAGGAACCTGTAGGGGGCGACATCCTCCGCCGTCACGTCGGCGACGCCCCGGAAATGTACGGTTATGATGTTCTGCACGTCCACGCAGGGACACCCGACACCGTCATCCCGAGGCACGGGCATAACGAAAATAAAGGCTTTCTTGCAGTGCCGGGGGGATCCGGGGCTACGCTTTGGTATTCTTGACGGTGGTAAGCGGGTAAACGGTTTGCATTCACTTGGTGGATTTAGTCTGTACTTGAGCACCTGCAAGCCCGACCACGTATAAACTTGACTATAGCCGTTATCTCTTCGACGTAAAGAGATAGCGTCCGTACGTCCGGATCCCCACGGCGTATGCAGTTTGTTTTTACCAAAGTGCCGCCACGCCTCGGGATGACGGTATCGTTTGTCCCTGCGTGGACATGCTTTGAACTGTAGTTAAACGTACGACGGCGGGAGTGGGTGTTCGGCTTTACCGAAACCCTGCCCCCGCCCCACGCTGTAAATCAAGTCTGTGTAAGAACGTAATGTACAACATCTGAATGCTGAATGCTGAAAACTGAATGCTCGATAAACTTATCCGAAAGAGAAACGCACATTCGTCGTACATCCGAATGTGCGTTTGTTTTATCTGTACTTTTCGTCAAGAAGCGCGTTCAGGGCTTCCATCGTCTCTCCCGAAGGCGGCTCCGTGTCGGCAAGCGGGAAGGGAATGCCGAGAGTGTCGTATTTTTCTTTACACAAGTTGCGGAACGGGAGAAGCTCGATTTTCTCAACGCAGCCGTATTTTCGTGCCGTTTCGTTTAGGGAACGTACGGACTCCTCACTGTCGGTCTTTCCGGGAATCACAACGCGGCGGAGCCACGTAGGTATCGCGCGGCGGTCAAGCTCGGCGAGAAATGCCTCCGCATCCGCAAGATGAGCGCGGGTGTTGGCAAAATATTCCGTCTCTGTCGGGTATTTGTGGTCGAGCAGGACGAGGTCGGTCACGTCAAGCAGTTTTTTCACCTCACCGTTCAAGATACAGCCGGAGGTATCAAGAGCCGTATGAATGCCCTGATTTTTCAGCTTGCCGAAAAGCTCGGCAACGAACTCCGCCTGCATGAGCGGCTCGCCGCCCGAGACGGTCACCCCGCCGTTTTTGCCGAAATAGGAACGGAATCGCAGAATACGTCGGCAAAGCTCGTCCGTGTCCGTTTTCTCACCTCCCGCAAAATCCCACGTGTCGGGATTGTGACAGCAGATGCAGCGGAGCGGACAGCCCTGCATGAAGACGACGCAGCGTACGCCGGGACCGTCAACGGTACCGAGACTCTGCACCGAATGAATACGTCCCGTCATCAGATTACGGAATGGAACGTGCGCATGATGACCTCACGCTGCTGTTCCTTCGAGAGCTTGCAGAAGTTGACGGCATAGCCCGAAACGCGAATCGTGAGATTCGGGTACTTTTCGGGGTTCTCGTATGCGTCAAGCAGGGTCTCGCGGTTCATTACGTTGACGTTGATATGGTGTGCGTCGTTCTGGAAATAACCGTCGAGAATGGTGACGAGATTTTCAACTCTCTCGCCGTCTGTCTTGCCGAGCGCGTCGGGAATTATCGAGAAGGTATTGGAGATGCCGTCGGATGCGGAGGAGTACGGGAGCTTGGAAACGGAGTTCAGCGATGCGAGCGCACCGTTGTGCTCACGCCCGTGCATCGGGTTTGCACCGGGCGCGAACGGCTCGCCTTTCTTTCTGCCGTCGGGGGTCGCTCCGGTCTTTTTGCCGTAAACGACGTTGGAGGTGATGGTCAGCGCGGAAAGAGTGTGACGCGCACCGCGGTATGCGGGCGTCTTTTTCAGCTCGGTATGAACGCGCACGAGCATGTCCTCGGCAATCTCGTCGGCGCGGTCGTCGTCGTT
>JAZUGD010000011.1:0-6647 GCA_045641025.1 Eubacteriales bacterium | reverse complement strand
AGCACCGCTTTGAAAAAAGCACCCGCAAGGGTGCTTTTTTCAAAGTGTAGAGTGTAGAGTGTAGAGTTCAGAGTTATGGTAGTTTTGCCTGCGGCAAAACAATTTATTACCGTCGAGAACGTCGCCCCTACCATGCAATGTTATTTGCTTACAGACATATAATAAAAATCAAAACCCGCCATACGGCGGGTTTTTCCATAGTTCAGCGTTCAGCGTTCTGCGTTCTCTCAGTTCCACATCCGCTCGCCGACGATTACGGTCTCGTGCGCGTCGAAGTAGTCGTCGGTGTTGCTGCTGAAGCCGCTTGCCTTCCAACACATGTCAAACGTAATATCCTCGACGTTCGAGAGCACAATATACGTGGTGTTCATGGCGGCGGAGGGGATTCTGCCGCTTATCTCAAAGCGGTATTTGTAAGAGTGCCCGTTACACATCCAGACGTCTCCCTCCTTGTAATGCGTGCGGGATATGACAAACTCGCCTCTCTCTAAAGCGGCGGATACGTCGCTCTCCGGCGTTGCCTCAAAGCGGTCTGCGGGAAGGTCATCGTCAAGCACGGCGTCGAACTCCGCGACTCCTCCGAGAAGGCTCCGCGGCACCTCGACGGCGACGAGCCAGCCCGCGCAAGCCCAGTCAACGGCTTCGGCCTTTGTGGTCTCAACAACGCGGAAGAGGCATTCACCGTCTGCTATTGACGCGTCGTACAGTCCGAAGCGGTGGGTACAGTTGCCCGAGTGTACGTAGATAGCGGCAAGCACGTTCTCACGGAAGAACGCGTCGTCGTACTTTTCGTACTCCTCGTCAAATCCGGGAGTAGCGTCCCAGCCTTCTTTGCCGCCGATGCTGCCTGCGAACTTCTCGAGCTCCGCGGGAGAGGAGAATATACAAACGGGCAGGTGGCGAGCGCTGCTTATCTGCAGCTTTTCCGTATTAACGATGTCCGCCGGCAGTTCGACGACGTCATAATAATAAGGCACGCTGTACGTCGCCCATTCGAGCGCATCGGTATTCACCGGTGCGTCGGTGACGGACGTCTCCGCGGGCTCGGTCTGCGACTGCGTATCCGTCACGTCAGACCCGGGAGCGGCGGGACGGTTGGTGAGAAAACATACCGCGACAGCCGCGATTGCGAGCACGGCGGCAATGATTATCCACAACGTGGGTTTTTTGTAATTAAGCACTGATTTCACTCTTCCTTTCACACTCGTTTCTCCGAAAGCGAGGGGACACGCGGCGATAGTCCGCCTGCCCTTGCTGCAGGTCAGAAGCGCCTGAGAATAGTCCGCTCTTTCGGCGTCGCCGTACGCGGAAACGACCTTCTCGTCGCACGCCGCCTCGATGTCACGGCAGAGAAGAACGTAGCCGAGCCATACGAGCGGGTTGAACCAGTGAAGCGACAGCAGAAGAAAGCCGAGCGGCTTCCAGAAGCAGTCGCCGCGGCGGATATGCGCCGGCTCGTGCGCGGCGACGTGTGCCGTGTCGGTGTCCGAAAGACCGAAGGGAACGTATATCCTCGGCCTCGCTATACCGAACACGAACGGGGACGCGACGTTCTCGCTTGCGTACAAGTTATCCCGAAGTCTGACGGCGGTGCCGACCCTGCGTCTCACGCGGATACAGCTTACGGCGGCGTATACGAGCATGACGCAGACTCCCGCAAGCCATACGTACGACAGAACGGTGACGGCGGGTACGGGAACCTTATCTCCGACTTCCGCGTCCGGTGATACGGCACTCGTCTCACCCGAGGGGAATGCGGTTTCGGGCACGAGCACCTCGCTTACCGCCGCGGGGATTACCGTCTCCGCACGGGGCACGAGGCTTACCGCGCTCTGCGGCATGACGGGACACACGAGACGGAGCGCAACGATGCCCCAGAGAAGCACCGTTATCCACCTCGGCGCGCGCTTCAGCACAAGCCGGAGAAGCAGTACCGCAAGACACACGATACTTGCGGACACGCTCATCTTTATGACGGTGAGAAATAAATTACTCATTTTGAACCTTCTTTCCTGAAGGAGTCTATCATCGCCTGTACCTCGTCGATTTCCTCATCCGAGAGGTTTTGATACTTTGTAAACGCGGCGATGAACGCGGGGAGCGAGCCCTCGAAGGTCTTCTCTACCATTTCTCCGATTTCCGCCGCCTGCGCCTCGTCCTTGCTGACGAGCGGCGTGACCACGGAGTTCTCGTTTTTGAGAACGCCGCGCTCGGAGAGCCGCTTTATTACGGTGTAGGTCGTCGTGGGCTTCCAGCCTAACTGTTCGCGGCATAGCTCGACGAGTCTGCTGCTCCGTACGGGCTCGTGCTCCCACAGAATCAGGCAGAAGCGGTATTCGCTTTCGAAAATTTTAGGTGTTGACATGATAAAATCCTTAATCTAATGCATTAGAGTTCATATATACTCTAACACGTTAGAGCGATTTTGTCAAGCGTTTTTATAAAAATTGTTTTGCCTTCGGCAAAACCACCTTAACTCCGCACTCTGAACTCTGCACTCTGCACTATCTTTCGTTTCCCGCTATGCGCCCTCAAAAACTTCCCGTTTTCCCCGTGCACGGTTTCGTTATTTTTGCGCTTTTCCCGTGTTATAATCGGCGCACATCCGAAAAATCAAACTGTAAAGGAGACACATCATGTCGGGTATTTTAAAAGGAATGAAGGAAAGAACGGTTGACGGGCGGGTGACGGAGCTTCCCGTAACGCTCATCGACCCGAACCCGTCGCAGCCGCGGCGGTATTTCGACGGAGAAGCGCTGATGACGCTTGCGGACAGCATAAGGCGGTACGGGATTCTGCAGCCGCTGTCGGTCACGAAAAGCGGCGAGCGGTACACGCTCGTCGCGGGTGAGCGGCGGCTCCGCGCGGCGAAGTTCATCGGGCTTGAGAAGGTGCCCGTCGCGCTCCTTGATGCGGACGCGCAGACGGGGGAGGAGATGGCGGTGGTCGAGAACATACAGCGCGAGGACCTTAACATTTTCGAGGAGGCGCGGGCGATAGCCTCGCTCGTGACAAAGTATTCGCTTACGCAGGAGACGGTCGCAAAACGGCTGTCCGTGAGTCAGTCGTACGTGGCGAACAAGCTCCGCCTGCTGAAGCTCTCGCCCGAGGAGGAAGCGGCGATTCTCGAGGCGGGGCTGACCGAGCGTCACGCCCGCTCGCTCCTGCGGATTCGCGACGAGGCGCAGAGAAGCGCGGCGCTCCGCCACGTGGTGCGGCGGCACCTCAACGTCGCGGCGACGGAGGAATACGTGGACAATCTTCTCCTGCGCGAGAAGACGGAGAAGCCGCCACGCGAGGAGCAGAACGTGAAAATGGGCATGCGCGACGTGCGGCTGTTCTGCAACTCAATCGACAAGGCGGTCGAGAGCGTGAAGAGGGCAGGCGTTCCCGTGACGACGCGCCGCACCGACTGCGCCGAAAAAACGGAAATTTTAATTGAAATCGCACGCGTGTGACGGAGAAATCAAAGAAGGCATAATATGATATTGCATAACGTTTTTCATCAGGGGTAATAATAGGAAAGCGGAAAGTCAATGAAAGGAATGATAAAAACGTGAACGTCAGACGCGGAGATATCTATTATGCCGACCTCAGCCCGGTGGTGGGGAGCGAGCAGGGAGGACTTCGTCCCGTACTTATCGTACAGAACGACGTGGGAAACAGGTACAGCCCGACGGTCATCGCCGCCGCGATAACGAGCCGCATGGGAAAGAACAGGCTTCCGACTCACATCGACGTGATTGCCGACGAGGTCGGGCTCACGCGTGACTCGGTAATCCTGCTTGAGCAGATACGAACGCTCGACAAGCGCAGACTGCGTGAGAAGATGGGTCATCTCGACGACGGAATGATGAGGGAGGTCGACGACGCGATAGCGGTCAGCTTCGGGCTTCCCGCCGCAAACGAAAGCGGTACGCCGCAGGCGGCGTTTTAGGTTTCGGGTATAATGGTTTTGAGTTCGGGAAAAATGTAACGGGACACGTAATACGGGTCAAAACCAAACTCGGGAAAGGCATGACCTATGAATAAAAGAACAGCAGCGGCGTGCGCGGCGCTCCTTCTGACCGTTTCGCTTACCTCGTGCGGCGGCAGAGGCGGCGACACGACGAACAAGCCTTCGTCGTCTGCAACGACAAAGGTTACAACAACCGCCACGACGAAAAAGGACACGGAAACCTCCGGCGGCACCTCCGCGAAGGAAACCGGCACCACCAACGTCACCACCACCGTCGGTGACATGATGAGTGACGTTTCCGATGCGGTATCCGACGTCGGCAAAGCGGCAAGAGACCTCCTCAGATGAAAAAAGCCCCCTCGGGGGCTTTTTTGTTTACCAAGTGCAGAGTGATGAGTGCAGAGTGATGAGTTATTGAAAAAATCCGCCATTTGGCGGATTTTATATTATTATATTTTCGTTTTGCGGAGCAAAACTACATTAACTCTGCAATCTGAACTCATCACTCTGAACTCTTTCGCCCGCAGCGAAACAAAAAGCCTCCCGAAGGAGGCTTTTTCAATTGTGTTATTTCAGTACGACGTCCCAGTTTGCAAGATATTTGAGCAAAAGCGTTACGTCGCTCAGGTTTACCTTTCCGTCCTTGTTTACGTCCGCGGAATCGGTGATGATTTCGTTACCCCAGTTAGCGATGTACTTGAGAATCGCGGTAACGTCGCTCACGTTGACCTTTCCGTCGCCGTTCGGGTCACCGGAAACCGATGTATCGTCAATAAGCTCGTACGGAACGTTGTTCTCTATTGCGTAGCTTTCCGCATATGAGTTCTCGTGGCAGTGAATAGTCACATTCGGGCTGTTTATGAATGCATATTCGCCTATGCTCGTGACGGAATCGGGGATGGTCACCGACGTGAGGCTTGTGCAGCCCGCGAACGCTGCCCAGCCTATGATTGTAACGGAATCGGGGATGGTCACAGACGTGAGGCTTGTGCAGTTGTAGAACGCACAGTCGCCTATGCTCGTGACACCGTCTTGTATTACAACGGTTTTCATAACGTTGTAATACGTTTTCCACGGTGCGGTGGTTACAGAAACACCGTTATAAGAAGCATAACTGTAATCCGTCATCGCGCCCGTGCCGGAGATTGTGAGGGTATACGTGGAGGTATTGTAGTTCCACGTAAGGTTGTCGCCGCACATGCCGGTATATATCCGTGCACCGCAGACGGTACATACGTTATTAACAAGATTGTGGCCCGTGGCGGGAACCGTTTCGGTGTAGCTGTCACCGCAGTCGGTACAGGCGTAGGTCACGTAACCGTCCTCCGTGCAGGTGGGGTCGGTTACGACCGTGGTGTAATTATGCTCTGCCGCGCGAATCTCGTGGCATCTGTTGCACTCGGGATCGCAATCGTTATCGTAGAGGTGACCGAGAGCGGGAACCGTTTCGGAGTTGCCGTCACCGCAGACGGTGCAGACGTAAATCACGTACCCGTCGGTCGTACACGACGCGGGAACGGTTTCGGTTATCTCGTATGCGTGCGGCGGGCAGATAATTTCGTAAGGAATGCTGTTTTCAATTGCATACGTTTTTGCATACGAATTATCGTGACAACGGATGGTCACGTTCGGGCAGCCGGAGAACGCATTTCCGCCAATGCTCGTGACGGAGTCGGGGACAGTCACCGACGTGAGGTTTGTACAGTTGTAGAACGCACCGGTGCCTATGCTCGTGACGGAGTCGGGGATAATAATGCCTTCGCTTGTGCCTATGTAATCCGTAAGTGTCGTATCGTTAAGTATAAACCCGTCTCCGACAAGTATCCCGGTACAATGGAGCGAGGCAGCACTGAAATAATTATTGCCGTCGCTGTATCGGGTTACACTTCTCCACTGATCCGAAGTACCTTCATAGAACACGTCACTGAGCTTTGAGCAATTGTAGAACGCGTACTTACCAATTTTAGTAACGGTATTTCCGAAATAAACGGTCGTTATGCTCATACAGTCGAAAAACGCATATTCGCCTATGTTCTCGACACCGTTTTCTATTATAACGGTTTTCACAGGATACAATCTCCAGGGTACATAATGCTCGGATGTTTTGTCATTTGTGTTGTTATAGTGCTTCATCGCACCCGTACCGGAGATGGTGAGAGTATAGGTGGCCGTTTCATATTTCCACGTGAGGTTTGACCCGCACGTGCCGGAGGTCGCATCCTCCGCCGCGACGGTCGGTGCGCAGTAATATACGCACGAGAACGTCATGAGCACGGCAAGCACGAGAGACAGTGATTTTTTCATTACGTTTGCCATAATTAGCTCCTTTTTTAAGAAGATTATCGTAAAGACAAATATACTTAATATAATAATACATCAGCTTGCCGTATTTGTCAACGCCGCAAGGCAGAGAATGCGGAATTTTCCGGAAGACAGATAGGTATTGCGTACCGCACGCAGATCCTTCGCTGCGCTCAGGATGACGAATAAAGTAAGTGCACGGACGGAAAGTTCCGGCACTGAATGCTGAATGCTGAAAACCGAATGCTGAAAAAAGCACCCTTGCGGGTGCTTTTTCGTTATTTTCCGAGGGTTACGCTGAAGCCCGCGATATATCTCGAAAGCAGGTTCACGTCGGCGGTGGAGATTACTCCGTCGCCGTTTGCGTCAGCCGCATCCGGCTCAATCG
>JAZUGD010000010.1:0-3323 GCA_045641025.1 Eubacteriales bacterium | reverse complement strand
CGTTGACGTCGGCGCTCTCAACGGGGCCGTCCGCATCCTCGTACCCGACTCTCGTTATCGTATTGAAGACGGAATACCCCGCCTCGCCGATATTATAGGCAACGAGATATTTTTCCGATGCGCAGACACCCGGCTCGTCGTAGCCGAGTGCGAAGCTCTGGTCGGTATCTCCGTTTGCGCTGTATACCGAAAGTTCGGAGTTTCCGATGACCGCAACGTCGCTCTTGAAGACGGCAAACGCCATATTGTCCTGCTCGTCGAACGCCACGGGAGTTATGGTTTCGGAATAGTCGCTCTGCTCGGTGCTTACGTCACGGAAGAGGAACATAAGGCTCGAGTACGTGATATCCGAATGATACCCCGCGTACATTGCGACCGCGTATATTACGAGAAGCACGATCAGGACGTACTTGACGATTTTATATCTGCCGCTGACCGCAGAATAATACTTGCTCTTCGGCTTTTCGGCTGACTTTTTGGGCATATTCCTGAAGCTGTCCGGCTTTTTGGCCGTTCCCGCTTTTACGGGTGCGTGTTCACCTGCCACGTCCTGTCACTCCTTTCGTTCAGATACAAAGAAATTTTATTTCGGGGTCGTAGAATACTCTGTTAAGATATAGTCCGTACGGCGGCGCGGTTACGTCGAGCAGGTCTCTCCTGCCGGACGAGAGCGCCTCGTCGATTATATCGGGCGTGATTCTGCCCGCGGCGGCACCGACAAGGGCACCCGCCATGATTCTTACCATATTGTAGAGGAAGCCGTCGGCACTTACGGTAAAAGCGATAACGCCGTCGTCGCGCACGTAAACGTGAGCGGCTTTTACCTCTCTCACGGTGTCCGTGATTTTGGAGCCCGACGCCATAAATGCGGCGAAATCGTGCCGTCCGACAAGTCTTGCGGCACATGCATTCATTCGGGCAATACCGTCCGCGTCCACGCGGCGGTCAAGCTGCCACACTCTGTCGCGCAGAAACGGGTCCTCGTCCGGCTTCTCACGCATGAGATACACGTATTCCTTGCCGAGAGACGAATATCTCGGGTGGAACGAGTCGTCGACCGCGGCACATCCCGCCACGGTTATCTCGGGCGGAAGAAACCGCCTTACCGCGCGGTGGAATTTTTCGGGCGGTATGGTGCACCAGTTTTCCCTCATGTTTTCAGGAGCAGCCGCCGCCACGTAGCCGAGTGCATGAACGCCGCTGTCGGTACGGCTGCAGCCGGTAACCGTGCAGGGCTCGCCGAAGACACGGCTCACCGCGTCGGTGAGGTACTGCTGTACCGTATTACCCGAGGGCTGTGCCTGAAAGCCCTCGAAGCGGGTTCCGTCGTATTTCACTAAAAGTGCAAGCTTCATAACGTAACCTTAAAAGTTCATACTGTAGCCGGGGGCGTATTTGTTAATGATAATAACGCCCGCGCCGAGCAGTACGACAAGTGCGAGGAATACGAAATCGGACACGTGAACGTGGAGAACGTTCATTCTCGTTCTCTTCTCACCGCAGCCGTAGCATCGGCATTCCATTGCATCGGCAAGGTCTTCCGCTCTGCGGAATGCCGACACGAGAAGCGGTATGAGTATCGGCACGAGCGCACGGGCTCTCTTAAAGAGTCCGCCCGACGAGAAGTCGGCGCCGCGCGCCTTCTGCGCGTTCATTATTTTGGTCGCCTCGTCCGTCAGAGTCGGGATGAAGCGGAGCGCTATCGTCATCATCATCGAGAAGTCGTGCACCGGCACGTGAAGAAGCTTCAGCGGTGAGAGAAGCGATTCGATACCGTCGGTCAGCGCGAGCGGTGTGGTTGTGTACGTGAGAAGCGCACACGTGCCCGCGATGAGAATGACGATTCTGAACGCTACGAGAAGCGCGTTTATAACGCCCTCGAGATATATGTGAATGAAATGCCAGTCTACGAGGAGCGTGTCACCCGTGTACCAGAACACGTTGATGACAACGGTGAAAAGCATTATGAATATGATGGGCTTGATGCCGCCCGCAAAGCGCGCCGCGGGTATGCCCGTGAGTGCCATAAGCACTATGAGGGAAACGAAGAGGAGCGCGAACGCATACACGTTGCGCGCGAGGAACACCTCAACGATGAACAGAATTGCCGCCGTGATTTTTGCTCTCGGGTCAAGTCTGTGAATTACGGAGTTACCCTCTATATACTGTCCGAGTACTGCGTCTCTGTTCATTTGCCGCCGCCTTCCGGACCGCCGAGATACTCCGTAAGTCTTGCAAAGGCGTATCTCGTTGTGAATATGTCTTTTCCTATGTCGATTCCCCTCTCACCGAGACTGTTCGCAAGCTTGGTGATTTCGGGAACGTCAAGCCCGACCGCCGCAAGATCGTCCGCACGCGAGAACACCTCGGCGGTGCTTCCCCCGAACGCTACGGCTCCGCGCTTCAGCACGATGACACGGTCGCAGTACTGCGCCATATCCTCCATGCTGTGGCTGACTATGATAACGGTAGTTCCCGTCTCTCTCTGGAATTCCTTGATTTTACCGAGGATTTCACGCCTGCCGGACGGGTCGAGTCCTGCCGCGGGCTCGTCGAGCACTAACACCTCGGGGCGCATTGCGATGATTCCCGCAAGTGCCGCACGTCGCTTCTGACCGCCGGAAAGGTCGAACGGGGATTTTTCAAGCACGTCCCCGGAGAGTCCTACGAAGCGCAGACTGTCGGAAACCGCGCGGGCGATTTCCTCCTCGCTCATGCCCATGTTTCCGGGTCCGTAGGCAATATCCTGCCGTACGGTATCGGCGAAAAGCTGATATTCGGGGTACTGCATTACCAGCCCGATGCGGAAGCGCACCTGCCTCATGTCGCATTCCTTCGACCATATATCGACACCGTCGAGGAGCACCTGCCCCTCCTCGGGCTTAAGGAGTCCGTTGAACATCTGCACGAGGGTCGATTTACCCGAGCCCGTGTGTCCGATAAGTCCCGTTATGACGCCCTCTTCAAAGGAAAGGTTGACATCCTTCAGCGCAAAGCCGCCCGTACCCGAGCCCTTATATGAAAACGACACGTTTGAAATTTCAAGCTTGCCCATGATATCTTCCTTTCCGTGCATTGCACATTATTTTTTGAGTTTCTCCGCAAGGCGGGCGATTTCCGCCGTGCATTCTTCCACCGACAGCGCCTCAAGCGACACGTCGTATCCCGCTTCTCTCAGCATATAGAGAAGCTCGGTGGTCTGCGGTACGTCGAGTCCGACCGCTCTCAGCTCGTCCACTCTCGTGAACACCTCTTTGGGAGGAGCGTCCATTATGATTCTGCCGCCCTCGAGCACGACCGTCCGGTCGGCGAGGATAGCCTCG
>JAZUGD010000009.1:0-10782 GCA_045641025.1 Eubacteriales bacterium | reverse complement strand
AACGGATTTTGAGTCACTCTGAATGCATCGCATTCAGAGACAAGTCATGCCAATTCCATCACACCGGCATATTTCATTAGTGCGCAGGAACGGATTTTGAGTCCCTGTGAATGCTTGCATTCACAGACACGTCATGCCAATTCCAACACACCGGCGTATTCGGGTTCGTCGGTGAAACAAAGCACCGGCGATGTGATGATATTTTATCACACCGTCGGCGGTTTTGCAAGCATTTCTTTATTTTTTGCGTTTCGGCTTGTTCTCTCCCTTTATCATCCTGCGAAGTGCGGAGAGCGCGTCCGAGAGGCTTCCTATCTCGTCGATGAGTCCGCAGCCGGTCGCCTCGACCCCGTCGATGAGCGAGCCCGTATCGGTTGCTATCTGGTCCGTTCTCATGAGCATCTCGCGGAACTTTTCCTCCGTGACGTTCGAGTGCTTCGTTATGAACTCGACGATTCTGTCCTGCATTCTCTCGAAATAATAATACGTCTGCGGAGTGCCGACGACGGTGCCGCTCATGCGGACGGGGTGTATCGTCATAGTTGCCGACGGCACGATGAACGAACGCTTGGCGGACACCGCGAGCGGTACGCCTATCGAATGCCCGCCGCCGAGGACGAGCGAAACGGTGGGCTTTTTCATGCCCGCGACCATTTCCGCTATTGCAAGTCCCGCCTCGACGTCGCCGCCCATCGTATTGAGCACCATAAGCATACCGTCGATGTCGGGGCTCTCCTCTATCGAGACGAGGAGCGGGATTATATGCTCGTATTTCGTTGCCTTCTGCCCCTCTCCGAGCACGTAGTGCCCCTCGACCTGCCCGATTATCGTGAGGCAGTGCACCGTCTCTCCGTTCCCGCCCGATACGACACCGCCGCCGTCCTTTATAAGCTCGGCGCTGTCATCGGCGGGCTCTGTGTCATTCTTCTTTTTGTTTTCCTCTTTCATTATCCTACCCCTTGCGGTATTTTTTGTAAGTATTCCCGCAAGGGGTACCGTTTATACCGCACGCCGATTGACACGGGCGCAGCGGTATGCTACAATAAAGCAAATAAAAATCACAGGTGGATTATGATGCGTAAACTGTTTTTCAATACCAAAATGACGTGGCCGCGGGTCATTATTTTCGCGGTTATTTCCGCAATTCTCGCGGCACTTCTTCTCACGCTCCCGTTCACGAAAGACACCTCGCTTGCGAACGTCGGCGTGACGTTTGAGTTCTGGATACTCGCGGCGATATTCATTGCGACGAACTGCGAGCGTCCGCTCGAGGCGGCTCTCAAGATATTCGTTTTCTTCCTCGTGAGTCAGCCGCTCATCTATCTTCTGCAGGTGCCCTTCTCCCCTCTCGGGTGGGAGCTGTTCGAATATTACCCGCGCTGGTTCATATGGACCGTGCTCTGCCTCCCCGGCGGCTTTATCGCGTGGTTCGTGCGTAAGGACAGATTCTACTCCGCGCTGATTCTCACCGTCGCTACGGCGTTTCTCGGCTGCGAGGCGGCATGGTTCATCAGGTACTCCTGCATACCGCACTTCCCGTCTCAGCTCATCGCGGCGGTATTCTGCATAGCATGCGCCGCTGCTCTGCCCGTCATCATTCTCAAAAAGCACCGCGTGCTCTGCCTCATATTAACCGCGGTGATAAGCATAGGTTTCTTCTGCGGGCTTTGGTTTGCATCCCCGCGAAGTGCAGGTGCAACGTATGCGCTTGAGAGCGGGCACGTATGGGAGCTTGACGAAACGTCCGGCGACTACGTGGGCGATATAACGGTTGACGGCAGTACCGTAAAGGTGAACGCCACCGCATACGGCACAAATTCCGTCAGCTTCATAAACGAAAACGGCGACGTCGTAACCGTCGTAATATCGTACGGCGAAAACGGTGTCACCTTCACGGAGAAGCAATGAAAAAATACGAAGGAATACTCATCTGCTCCGACTATGACGGAACGTTTTCCTTCCGGACGATACCGGAGAGGAACGTCACCGCAATCGGGCATTTCGTTGAGGAGGGCGGGCTGTTCACGTTCTGCTCCGGCAGACGCGGAGCGGCTACGGACGGGCATCTTCCCGTTCCCGCAAACGCTCCCATGATAGGTCTGTGCGGCGGCGAGATTTACGATTTTGCCTCTCACCGAGCAGTTGAGCGGTACCCGCTTACCGGAGACGTTCCCGCACTCCTGCGCGATGCCGTACGGCTTACATGCGGCGAGAAGGTCGAGCTTAACTACGCTGACGAGCAGGTGTTCGTAACTCCCGACGAGATACCGGACTCACTCCCATCACCGATATACAAGGCGGTAATATATAACGGCAAAGGCGAGAATGCCGTAACCGAAGAGACGGAGCGCATCTTCTCCGGCAGATGCGGCTGCTTTGCCAACGGTCCCGGCTCGCTCGAGCTTGTTGCCGCAGGACATGATAAAGGCGCGGGCGCGCTTCGCGTCAAGGAGATAACCGGAGCGCATACGCTCATCGGAGTGGGCGACTATCAGGCGGATATTCCCCTGCTCCGCGCCGCGGACATAGGCATCGCGACAGGCAACGCTCTGCCGGAAGTAAAAGCCGCCGCGGACAAAGTCGTATGCGACGTCCTCGACGGAGCTATCGCCGAAATAATAGAATCGCTGTAAAAAAAGCTGTCACTGAAAAGTGACAGCCTTTTTTCATCTGAACGAAACGTCGCCCGTGGTGGTTATGATTACGCACTTGTGGGCAGAATCCGCATCGGGTACTTTAACGCTTCCCGTTGTCGTTTCAACCTCAAAGTCTTTATCGCTGAGCAGGTGTCCCGTAACGTCACCCGTGGACGTTCTGGCGTTAACTCCCGGTGCGTCGCACGACTCAAGCACTATGTTGCCCGTACTTCTTTGTGCCTCCATGTGTTGTGTTGCTCTGACGTTTGTCAGCACGGCATCGCCCGTGCCTCCCTCGGTAACTACGCCGGCGCATTTCATATCGGATATCGTCACGTCTCCGGTAGACGAACTGACGTATACCTCCCCGGCAGACGGGCAGTTCACGTTCACGTCACCCGTGGTGGTCGTTACCGTAAATTCCCACGTATAGTCCGCCGAGAAGTTTACGTCACCCGTACTGAGAGAGACGACAGTATGGTCAAATCTGAAGCCCTTCGGCACCGTCAAATCTCCGGTCGTCGCCTTCACCTGTAGTCTGCCGTACTGCTCCTCGGGCAGATATACGGTGATTTCGGGCTTACCGAAGTCTATGCCGATATTGTCGTACCATTTTTCCGCTTCGGTGGTTTCAATGACAAGAGTGATGCCGTTCATGGTAACGGTATGCTGATTGTCCTTCCTTTCGTTGAAAACAAGCCTGCACTTATCGTCGTCGGAATGTGCAATCCTGACGTCCGAAGTTCCGGTATTTATTATAACGTTTCTGACTCTTTCTTCCATTACCTGCTCGGTCGTTACGTACTCCACCGTGTTCAGTTTAGTGAAGTCCCAGTGATATACGAACATCACCGCCGCAAACGTAACGAGCCCGACGGTCACGAGCAGAACCGCCGTGATAATCCACGCTTTGGTGCTCTTTTTCATCATGCTTCCTCCTTTTTGATAAAGCGGCGCTTGATACCGACACCGAGCTTACCCGCAGGCTTCAGCACGCCCTTCGTTGCCGCCTTGCAGCCGAAGAACGCAAATACCGAAAGTCCCGCGAGTACAAGTCCCGCGCCCACAGCGGCAATACCCGTGAGGACGTGCCCGTGTACGGCGAGATAAATACCGCCCGCGACACCTGCCGCGGCGCAGGCGATAAGTGCTGCAAAGACAGCCCACAGAGCTATGACAACTGCCCACAGTGCCGCGTAAACCGCGATTATCACCGCACCTGCGGCTATCAGGAAAGAAAGCCACAGAGGTGAGCCGAGCACGAGGAGAACGATTTCCCACGCCTTAAGCTTTCTGCGCGGCGTCATTTTTTCTTTTACGAGTTTTGAGAGAGGTACGTCTTCAAGCGTCTGCGACACGAGCGTACCGATATCGCCGACAGCCGCTACCGCTTCTTCTTCGCTCAGACCGTCTTCCATACGGTCGTCTATCATTTCGCCGTAAAAGGCGAGCCGCTCCTCCACGTCACAATCCGGGATTCCCGAAAGAACGCACCGAAGCTTTTCCGAAAACTCTTGTTTATTCATCTTCGCTCTCCTTTGTGACAAATCTGTATATTGCCAGAATTTCCTTCCAGTCGTTTTTGAATTCCTCGATACGTCCGATTCCCGCGTCGGTGATTCGGTAGTATTTACGGAGGCGGCCGTCGTGCTCCGCCGAGCGTACGGTCAGCATATTTGCCGTCTCAAGCCGTTTGAGAATGGTGTAAAGCGTCGATTCGGAAAGCTCGATATAGGGTCTCATATCCTTGATTATCTTATAGCCGTAGGATTCCTCGTCCTTTATCGCCGCGAGCACGCACACGTCGAGCAGTCCGCGTTTCAGTTGTATGTCCATACCATACCTCCCTCTTTGCATACATCGTAACACGAAGTATTGTGTTTGTCAATAGATTTTTGAAAAATCGGCAATAAAAAACGGGAGCTCAATGAGCTCCCGTACGTTGGAGATTATGTGAGTGCACGGATGGTTCGGTATTGCGTAACACAAGCAGATCCTTCGGCTGCGCTCAGGATGACAGGGGGAACGGAAATGAGTGCACGGACGGAAGTGAGTGCGTATCAACTACTCATCCGTCGGCTAACGCCGACACCTTCTCTATCAAGAGAAGGCTTGGTTTTGCGTAAATTTCAGACAAGCCGACAGACATAAAGTACAGTTACTGAAAGCTGAATGCTGAATGCTGAATGCTCAATGCTTATCTCATCTGTCAAGCGAGAACTCGCCGGAGTTTGCGTCGGTGCGGTTCTGCCACTCGCCGTCGGTGAAATCGGGTACCTCGACGGGTGCGCTGCCGCTTTTTATGCTTTGCTCCGACAGCGGGGTTATCGCCATCCACGATGCCATGTCGAACGTATCGACGGGAGGTACGTCGCCGCGGCGTATATAATCGAAGAACGACTCGTAGAGCAGCCAGTCCATGCCGTCGTGGGTACCGCGGACTCCCTCCTCCTCGTAGCGGCGCCATATGGGATGGTCGTATTTTGCATAGTTCTCGGCGCGGTTATCCCAGTCGGTATTGCCGCTCTCTCCGGCACTGTCGAGAAATACGGCACGGTTCCATTCGCTGAACGCGCCTCTCGTGCCGCGCACGGTAAAGCCGCGCGAATAGTGACGCGGAAGGGTCGTGTCGAGCGTGAGAGTTATAAGCTCGCCGCCCGCGCATTTTATTACGGTTTTTACCATATCTCCCTGCGCAAACGGGAAGGTGCGCAGTTCGGGATTTACTTTTTCGTTTCGCTCCGCGTAGTCGTTCAGCCCCCACGCACCCGAGGCAGTCGAGGTGAGCGAGAGCATGCGGTTGCCGCGGTTGAGCCCGAGCACTTTTGCAATGGGGCCGAGTTCGTGCGTCGGGTAGTTCTCGGCACAGCGGGATTTATAGTTGCGCAGACGGTAGTGGCGGTTCTCTTCACCGAAGAGAATCTCGTCGCGCAGGTCGTGGTGATACCCGCCCTCGCAGGCAACGACCTTGCCGAAGAGCCCCTGCCTTACCATATTCATAACCATCAGCTCGTCTCTGCCGTAGCAGCAGTTTTCGAGAAGCATGGCGTGACGTCCCGTCTCGCGGTATGCGCGGACAAGCTCGAAGCAATCGTCAAGCGTATATGCGCCGCCGACCTCGCAGCCGACGTATTTGCCCGCTCTCATCGCCGCAAGCGTCGCGGGGATATGGTTCTCCCACGCCGACATTATGACGACGGCGTCAACGTCGGGGTCTGCAATAAGCTCGAGGTAGTCGGTGGTGCACTTGGGTTCGTGCCCCTGCTTTTCGCGTACTATATCGCGTCCGAGACGCGCTCTGTCCTCGTATGCGTCGCAGACGTGCACGACCTTCACGCCGTCCGTTTCGCACAGTATGTTCTTTACGGTCTCGCGCCCGCGCTCGCCGATGCCTATCGCGCCGACTCTGATTTCTTCTGCCATGATTTTGTCTCCTATGTATGATAGTATTATTTTACCACCGTGCGCGCAAAAGTCAATACGGGTCTATTGCATTATCGGCGGGGTTATGGTAAAATCAATGCGTGAAACATTCGCACATTCTTGCCCCGAGGCACGAAGTGCCGGAAGAAATGACGTAATTAATATTTGTTTTCGGGAGGAAAACTTATGATACTCAACAGACCGCCGCTCGGTTGGAACACGTGGAACACTTACGGCTCGAACATCAACGAGGCGCTTATCATGGAGTCTGCTGACGCCATGGTATCGTCGGGTCTTCGCGACGCCGGTTACGAGTACGTCGTAATCGACGACTGCTGGTCTCTCCGTGAGAGAGGCAAGGACGGAAGAATCGTTCCCGACCCCGAGAAATTCCCGCACGGCATGAAATACGTTGCCGACTACATCCACTCGAAGGGACTGAAGTTCGGCATGTACTCCTGCGCCGGATACATGACCTGCGCCGGATACCCGTCAAGCTATGAGCACGAATGGGTTGACGCCAAGACCTTTGCGGAATGGGGAGTCGACTACCTCAAGTACGATTACTGCTACCACTCGATAAACGAGCGCCCCGACCTGCTCTACAAGAGAATGGCGCTTGCGCTTGCAAACTCCGGCCGCGACATCGTGTTCAGTGCGTGCTCGTGGGGCGCTGACCACACGAGACAGTGGATTCGCGAGACCGGTGCGCATCTGTGGCGCTCCACCGGCGATATCTACGACGCATGGCCGAACATCAAAATGCTCGCGCAGAGCGAGATTCAGGAGATGGAATATAACGCCAAGGGCTGCTTCAACGATATGGATATGCTCGTTGTCGGCATGAACGGCAGCGGCAACGTCGGTGTCGGCGGATGCACCTACGACGAGTACAAGACTCACTTCTCACTGTGGGCATTCTTAGGCTCTCCTCTTATGATAGGCTGCGACATCCGCAACATGAGCGACGAGACGAAGGCTATACTTATGAACAAGGAAGTGCTTTCGCTCAACCAGGACGACGGCTTCCGTCAGCCCTTCTTCCTTGACCCGATGCGTTTCGAGCCGAGAGAAGACAGAGGTCCCGACGACCCGTACTACAAGCAGTACCCGCAGGACGTTGCAACAATGGCGCGTTACCTCGACAACGGCGATATCGCACTCGGCTTCTTCAACTTCCGCGACGAAAAGTCTCACACCTGGTTCACGATGGACAACGTCGGTCTGCCCGTTACCACCGGCAAGACAATCGTTGCGACCGACCTTTGGACGGGTGAGGTTATCAAGCCCCGCAACGGAGTATTCGACTTCGGTTACCTCGACCCGCACGCCTGCAAGCTCATGCGCTGCAAGATAGTTGACGAAGAATAAATAAAGACGGGGGCGCCTTGCGGTGCCCCCGTAACGGTAATTATGGAAAAAACGTATTTTCTTGACAAAATTCCGGTGAAGCGCTTCTCGCCCGAGGGTGATGTGCGTTTTGCCGTGCTTGCCGTCCACGGCTTCGGCGGCAGTAAAAATTCCGGCGCGATTGCTCTTCTTGCCGAAAAGCTTTGCCCGCTCGGAGGAGAGGTTTTCGCATACGACCATCCCGCGCACGGAGAGAACACCATGGGAGCCGAATATCTTGTGACCGCAGGCGGAGTTAAGGTTATGCTTGCCGTCGCCGCTCACATGAAGGCGGAATGCCCCGGCGTTCCCTGCGGAGTGTTTGCGACAAGCTACGGCGGCTACGTTGCGCTCAACGCGTCGGACAAGCTCACCGCCCTTCTCGGTGAGGGCTTCCCTCTCGTGCTCCGCGCACCCGCGGTGCATATGGGTCACTCGCTGAAGCGAGTGCTTGAGGGCACCGCTCACGGTCAGTTTGACGTAAAGGCGGCAGGCGCGGAGAAGCTGATGGGCGGCGGTGTGCCCGAGGCGTTCGTCGCCGACCTTATAAAGAACGATGCGGTACGTCCGTTTGACGTGAACGCAATAGTCCTTCACGGTACCGCCGACGAGGTTGTGCCGAGAAGTGAAATTGAGGAGTTCCTTGCGTTCAATCCGGGCGTAAGGTTATGCTCAATCGAGGGCACGGACCACCGTTTCACCCGCGAAGGCTCGCTTGACGAAGCGATTGACTGCGCCGTCTCATTCTTCACTTCGGAATTTGCAAAATAGCCGCATCACGGGCGTTTGCACATATATTCTGCATTTGTCTTTTATTGTTCTGCGTTTGACTAATATGTATTTCGGAGGCTGCTTTGTTACTAACGAACTGTAACGTCGTGCTTGAAGACAGAATCATCGAGGGCGGCTCCGTCGAGACGGACGGAGGCGTTGTAAAATGCGTCAGCGCGACTCCCGCCAACGGCGGTATTGACCTCGGAGGACTTACCGTCGCCCCCGGTTACGTTGACATTCACTGTCACGGAAGCGCAGAGGCTTGGTTTTTCGACGAGCCCGAAAAGGCGGCGGCGTGGCACCTGAAGGAAGGCACCACCTCGCTTCTCTGCTCCATGTGGAGAAACGCGGGCACGTACGGCTACGACCGTGCGCTTGACAACGTGAAGCGCGCCATGGGTACGGCAAAGAATATCCGCGGTGTTCACATGGAGGGGCCGTACCTTGACCCCGACTACGGCAGCGAGAGCGGCAAGGCGTACCCCGTTGACCCCGACGAATACTCACGCCTTATGGAGAAAAACGTCGTCGTTACGTGGACGTTTGACCCCGAGCAGGAGGGTGCCGAAGGCTTTGCGCTTGCCGCACAGAGACACGGCATACGTCTCGGCGTATGCTACTCACGCTCCTCCCCCGAAACGCTCGAGCGGTACCTGTCTTACGGTTTATCTATAGGAAGTCACATTCTATGCGCGACGGGCGCACCCGTTCCGATGTTCCGCGGTACGAAGGAGCCGGGCTCCGACGAATTCGTGTTGTGCGACGACAGGATGACCGCGGAGGTAATCTGCGACTCGATGGGTGCGCACGTGCGTCCGTATTTCCTCAAGCTGATTAAGAAGTGCAAGGGCGCGGACGGAATCGCACTCGTTTCCGACTGCTGTGCCGGAGGAGATACCCGCGGCTCGGACATAAACGTTCTGGGCGGCGAGCTATACGGAAGTCAGCTTACCCTCTCCGTTGCGGTAAGAAACATGAGAAAGCACACCGGCTCGTCTCTCATCGAGCTTATGAGGATGGCATCGACCACTCCCGCAAAGGCGATAGGCATTTACGGCACGCGCGGCTCGATTGCCCCCGGAAAAGCGGCGGACTTCGTTATCCTCGACGACGGACTGAACGTCCGCGGCGTTATCGCCGACGGCGAGTTCGTCAGACGGGAATTTTAAAACGCAAAATTAATAGAGCACCTTGCGGTGCTCTTTTTTGTTTTGTATTACCACGCATCGGGTTCTTCTGCCGCGAACGGGTCAACGTTCGGAATTACGTATTCCTGCACCGTAGTCAGGTCTGCGGCGGGATTCAGAAGCACGTAAAACATATCGTTTCTTACCGCTTCAAGCTTATCGGTAAACTTCAGCGCGACGGCGGTGTCCGGCGACACACCGGTAATCTCGAAAATCTCAGCCTTGCCGTGCTCGTTATTTACCCACGTTTCTCCGTCAAGAACGTATACCCATCCCGCGGAAACCGTAACGTCGTCAAGCTTATTCCCTGCCAGAGAGGCGTCGATAACGCGCCCCGGTTCGTATGCGGCATATTTCCCGCCGTCTATCGCGTACTTGTATCTTTCCGCAAGAACGCCCTCGGGAACAGTGGCCGCGGTGGTGGTTACGGGAATATTTTCCGTTACCGCGGGAACGTCATCCGCTGCGGTTGTCATTACCGGAACGTATTCCGTGGTTGTCACTACGGGAACGGTGTTTGAAGCAGTCGTTACGGCAACGTTTTCACCCGCGGTCGTTTTCGGGGTTTCGTTTGCCGTTGTTGCGGGTGCGATTTCGATTTCGATTGTGCTTCCGGTCACGGCGGCTTCGGCATCGCCCGATTTGTTCCCGTCGGGAACCTCACCGTCGACCTCTTCCATCGGTACGGGTGCGGCGGTTCTGTTCAGCATCGGGAAGGCGAATACCGCACATACCGCCACAAGGCATGCGGCAACTGCGCCCGACGCCCACTTAAGGACTGTTTTTCGCGCCGTGGCGGGCTTTACGTCCGCCTCTGTTATAAGGTCGTCGTCGATATTGTTGATTGCTTTTTGTAATTTCTCACTTCTCATATAAATCTCCATTCGCCGCTTTGCGGCGGTGTAATATTTGGTGAAACGGCGGCGTGTGCGGTCGGGACACACGTGTGCCGACCGTACGAAAATCCTGCCTTGTGGATTTTCAGCCGTCGGTTCGAGTGTGAAACAGCATACTTGACTCTGAGCAAGTCTGTATTTTCACACAATTATCCCCCTTTTCTTCAGGTAATCCGCGAGTTTTTCACGCGTTCGTTTAAGCGTCACTTTAACCTTGCTTTCGCCGAAGCCGTACATTTCGCAGATGTTTTTTATCGGGTCGTTGTACCAGTATCTGCGAATCATAATGTTCCGCTCATTCTTCGGCAGAGTTCTCAGAAAATCGGATATCGCTTCCGAAAGAATCTCCGCATTGACCTTTGAGTCGAAATCGTCGCCTGAAGCGATTTCTTCGATTTCCTCAAGTGATACCGAAAATTCTACGGGACAGCGTTTTGCGGCGTGATTTTCCCTCCATCTGGTGACGGAAATCTCGCG
>JAZUGD010000008.1:0-5127 GCA_045641025.1 Eubacteriales bacterium | reverse complement strand
GCGAAGGTATTGTTGGAGCCGTCGGGGCTGCCCTTGGTGCAGATATCGGCGAGGCTGGTGCAACTGCTGTTCAGTTTATTATTACAGATACCGTTGAACGCCTTGATTGCGTATTCGGCGTAGCTCTCGTCGAGCCAGCCGTTGTTGACGCCCTTCATGATGGCGTACGCAACGAGAGCCGTACCGCTGGTTTCAAGCTTGGTGCCGCTTTCGTTTACGAAGTTGCGCCACAGACCCGTGGCGGAATCCTGATAAGGCAGCATTCCGTCAACGAGACGCTGAAGCTGAGTGCGCATATCGCTGTTGTCAACGTAAGGAAGCACGTCAACAAGCGCTGCGGCATACCAGCCGATGGCACGCGACCAGAAATGGGTCGAGTGATTCGATGCGGAGTTTGCGGCATGATAGTACAGACCGGTAGAGGAATCGTACATATTATTACCGATCCATGCAAAACGCTGAGCGATTCTGTTAAGCTCAGCCGTGTCGTTTATCGATGCGGCGTATTCTGCCATGAAGGGCTGAGCCATGTAGATACCGTCAAGCCATATATTATAGGTAGAAGTGCTTGACCACGTATGCTTGAAGTTGCCGCCGGCAGTGCTTACGGTGTTCGACCCTTCTGCACTCTGCAGGTCTGCGTACAGCTGTGCCGCCATATTGGTATAGCCGTAGTCAAGGAGCATGGACGCAGTCTTGTAGCAGTCAAGGCCGTGGCTCTTGTTGTATCCGGCTGCTTCTTTGGTGGTGTTGTTGGTGCACTTCTTCCACGTAGCGGTGTTGCCGTTAATCATAGCGGCAAGATAGTCCTCTACGTAGTCGGAATATTCCGTGTCGCCGGTTGCATCGGCAACGTAATCGAGTCCCTCGAATACGACGCCGTTGTAGTAGCTCCACTCAAACAGATAGGACTTGTTGGCACTCTCGCGCTTTTCGGTGTCCCAGCTGAACTGCGTTCCGAAATTGGAAACGACGGTTGAGGGATCATTGGCACTGTTATTTATCGTCAGACCGTCAATAAACGTCTTAGCTTTTGCCAGTGATGCCTCAAGTGTTGAGTCGTCCGCCGCAAACACACTCATGGGCAGCAGTGATACTACCATGATCAGTGCAAGCAGAGACGCCAGGAGTTGTTTTGAAAGTTTCATATTCCCTCTCCGATAATTAAAAATTATGGAATAATGGATCTAAAAAGGAACAGACCAAATTAAAGCGACACTTCCGATTATACCATTTATCAGCATATAATAACACCGAAAAAGCAAAATTGCAAGTCTTTTTTTGAACTTTTTGAACTTTTGAATCAAAAACGCCGTGTGCGTATTGCACACCCCGTTTTTTCGATTGATTTTTATGACGTGAATACTCTTCCGTCGGCTGCGGGTACGTCGTAACAGATTTTGTTGTCTCCCGGAGGAGGAGTTACGTTGCACGCACTCTTGTAGTAGGTGAAGGGACCGCCGAAGTCAACGGCACATTCCATTATCGCCTCGTTCGAGATTGCGGTGCAGCCGCTTGCTATGTTCTGGGAGAGTCCGAACGAATCAAACTCTATCATGGGTTTTTCGTAAGTCTTTTTCATTTCGTTTTTCTCTCCTTTCTCAGTGACCCATTACAAGCGTACGTCTCAGTACGTTGAGGTCCGCGGTACTGATTTCTCCGTCGCCGTTAACGTCGGCACTTGCGGCGAATACGCCGGTGGAGTTGAAGCCCGCAAGCTTTCTCGCAATGACGTTCGTATCCGCAGTATTGACAACTCCGTCGGCGTTTGCGTCGCCGGCTTCTACGGTTATGCCGTTATGCTCGCCGTATATCGTCATTATAGCCGCGTTGGCAGCCTTGGGACTCATGCTGAGGAGCGTGGGTGCAGGCGCGTTGGCGGGAGCGGGATCGGACGTGAAGGTTATCTTTACGTTGGTGAGAGACAGAACGCTGTCACCCGTGTTAGTGATGATAACGGGCTCGCTGGTCTTGCCGTTCCACTCAACGTTTTCGGTAATATCGTAGTACATATCCGTTGCGGTATCAAGAGTAACCTTCTTGCCGTTTGCACTGAAGGCTGCCTCTCCCTGTACGCACTTGGCTGCTACGTGTACTCCCGCTACGTCTGCGCTTTCGGGAGCCTCGAGGCAGAATACTATCGACTGGCCCTTCGCGAGGTAAACCTCACTGTTGGGACCGTAGTTGAAGTATGCGTCAAGGTTTCCGCTTGCACCGTAGTCATCGACGAATACGACTCCCTCGGCGGTGCCGAAGCCCTCGCCTGCGTCGAGAATGTGTCTTCTCAGCTCGATGAATTCGGGATAGCCTTCGTTATCCTGCAGGTAGTACTCTGCAGCGGAATCGCTGTTATCTGCGGGGTTGTAGATGCGGATTGCATCAACGTACAGCTCATAGCTGCCGGTTCCCTTGCCTTCTTCGGTTCCGGTGTGGTCGAAGTAACTGTAATACTGAGGAGTTATCGTTACGGTGTAAGTGCCGTAAGGAAGAACGTCCATACTCTTGATTACGGGAATCTGCCAGAACGAGCCGTTGTTGTCGAACGTGAGGTTGCCCTCTCCGTCGAGCGTGTAACCGTAGTAGGTATCTACAATCCAGTTGTACTCAATATTCTTGCCGTCCGCGGTACCCTTAACGTTCACGGTAATCATACCGGTGTTTCGGGTAGTAGCGGAGATGATGTCGAACGCGGTACCGGTGAAGGTGAAGACAGCCGTAGGCCACTCGCCGCCGTTCTTCGGGTCATCGGCACTGCTTACGGTAACGACTCTGGAGCTGCCGAGCGAGTAGGTGCTCTCGCCGAGGTTAGCCGGGTCGTAGCCGTAGACGTTGTTCGCGTCAAGCGCTTCTGCGATTTCCTCAAAGCCGGGACGGTCCTGACTCTGGAGTTTGTCTTCCACGGTACCCGCGACAGTCCAGTTACCCTCGAACTCTACGAAGTTGTCCTCGTAGTAGATGACGGTTGCGGGAACTACGGTGAGCGACGAGTAGAGGTAACCGGTGTATGCAATGCCCTTCACGTAGTAGGTGATGGCGGTGTCGTAGTAAACCACGATGGGCTCCTCGAACGTCATGCCTACGGGAGTGAAGCGGATCTTGCCGTTCACAAGCTCGAACTTACCGTTGTCGAGGACGATATCATCGGTGCCGAAGAATGCCTTCGACGACATACCGGTGTTGATCGCATATCCCTCGGGTGCGGTGAGGGAGATACCGTGTACCGTGTTATCGTAGGGATCGTTGGTGCAAACGTCGGCATCAACGGGCAGACCGTAGTCAACGACTATGACGTCGGGGACGATTTCGTTGACGTGCGTGGGGTCAACCATCATTATATACGCCTCGTCGGTTTCCTCGCCGTTAACGGTGAGGGTACCGTCGAAGGTGACGGTAAAGAGGATATCTTCCGCGAGGTCGTAGCCGTTCGGAGCCTTTACCTCGTGGAGAGTGTAGCTGCCTTCGCCGAGCTCAAGCTCTTCCATGGAGTCCTCGGAGCTGATCCATTCGTGAATCACGCTTTCGTCGGCGCCGAGAACCTGAAGCTTCGCGCCGCCGAGGAAGTCGCCCGTCTCGTCAACCTTACCGAAGCCGAACTTCCACGAGAGCGTTTCGTTCGTGAAGGTGATAACGGGAAGAGTTCCTGCGACTACTTCCGCAGTCGCGGTGGAGAGCGCGGTGTTATCCTTGGTGTTTGCAGCCTCTGCGGAAACCGCACCGTTTTCGGTTACAACGTACGATGCCTTGTAGCCGCACGCCGCCTCGGTTACGGTGTAGACTGCTCCTACGGGAAGTCCCGTGAAGGAAACGGACTCGCCGCCCGCAAGCTCTACGGTTACGTTTGCGATACCGATTGCGCTTGCAGTGTACGAAGCGCCGCTTGAGAGGCTGTAGGTCTTGCCGGGTTCAAGTCCTTCGAGGACTGCGTTGAAGACGAACTTTTCATCGGATGCAAAGCCGCTCAGCTTCTTTTCAAGCCTGAAGCCGCCGGTGGGCTTGATTACCGGCATATAGGTGTTGGTGATGATTGCTTCACGGGTTTCATCGGCAGCAATCGTGCCTTCGGTGCCGGAGCATTCGTCATCAAGCTGCATGAAGTTTTCGGGAACGTCCTCGGTTACGACGTAGTCAACGCCGTCGGGGAGTTCGTTTATCGTGAGGCTCTCGCCTGCCTTGAGGCTGAAGCTGAAGACGCCGTCGTTGAAGGTGCAGCCGCCGAAGGTCTGCTTGCCGCCGATGCCGTCACCGGTCAGCTTGACGGTGAACGGGAACGCGGTCTGCACTGCGGCAGTTCCGTTACCTGCAACAACCTTCTTAACGATAAGAGAGCCGGTCGGAGGAACGATCTTTTCGTTGGTTACGATGACCGTAACGACCTTGCCCGCTTCAACCGTGCCGGAGGCGTTTTCGTAGGTCACGTCGAAGCCTTCGTGAGCGGTCTCGACTACTGTGTAGGTAAGACCTGCGGGGATATTGCCGATGGAGACGGACTCGCCTGCCTTGAGGGAGACGGTCGCCACGCCGTTCTTGAACTCGGCGGTGCCGTACCAGCCGTTAACGGTCGTGTCGCTGAGGGTAACGGTGAAGGTGAATTCCTTCTCCATCTCCTCGCGGGTGAGGGTGCCCTCGACCTGCTTGCGGATGATTATACCGCCGTCCGTGTATTCCTTCTCGTTGGTGACGGTAACGACGGGTGCGCCCTTCTGCGCAACGTACTTGATCTGTTCGGGATTCAGTACGGTGATATCGCCGGTATAGGTGGGAACGTCGTCTTCCCAGACGAAATAGGTGTTGTCTTCGTCGAAGACCTTAAAGGTGTAGGACCAGGTGCCGTCGCCGTTGTCGATCCACTTTTCAAGATCGCCCTCGACGCCCATTTCGCTGTTGGAGTCGTAGGTCTTGGTCCTGGGGTCGATAGTGGGTTCGTTACCGCCGGTGGTCGGCTCCATATAGGTGAAGTAGCCGGGAGTACCGTTCTCGTCGATGCGGGCGTATTCCCAGTCGGTGTGGTCGGCGGAATAAGCGGTGCCGTTCTGACCGACGAGCTTCACGCAGCCGTCGAACATATCTACGCCCTCGGAGGAATCGGACATCTGCCAGAGCTCCGAAACGTAGATCGTTTCAAGCGAC
>JAZUGD010000007.1:0-6214 GCA_045641025.1 Eubacteriales bacterium | reverse complement strand
GACTGCGTTGCCGAAAACGGGCTTGACTGCCGTAACTACGGCTGTCTCGACGGTATTCCCGAGGCGAAGAGGCTCTTCTCCGAGCTTCTTGACATTCCCGAGGGCAACATCATCGTCGGCGGCAACTCCTCGCTCAATCTGATGTACGACACGGTTGCACGCGCCATGCTTTACGGCGTGGTAGGCGGACAGGAGCCGTGGTGCAGACAGGGCAAAATCAAATTCGTATGCCCCGCTCCCGGATACGACCGTCACTTCGGCATCTGCGAGTCGCTCGGCATTGAGATGATAACCGTTGACATGACCGAGGACGGTCCCGACATGGACGCGGTACGCGCCGCAGTTGAGGGTGACCCCGCCGTCAAGGGCATGTGGTGCTGCCCGAAGTTCTCGAACCCCGACGGATACACCTATTCCGCAAAGGTCGTTGACGAGATTGCCGCACTGTGCCCCGCCGCTCCCGACTTCAGAGTGTTCTGGGATAACGCTTACGCCGTACACGAGCTGTACGACGAGGAGGTCGTACTTGCCGACGTGTTCGAGGCGGCACGCGCTCACGGACACGAGGACATGATATTCTATTTTGCCTCCACCTCCAAGATTTCCTTCCCCGGCTCGGGCGTTGCGATAATGGCTGCAAGCGACGCGAACGTCGCACAGATAAAGTCCGTGCTTACCAAGCAGACGATTGGCTTTGATAAGCTCAACCAGCTCCGACACGTGAAATTCTTCAAGGATAAGGCGGGCGTGCTTGCGCAGATGAAGCGTCACGCCGCCGTAATCCGTCCGAAGTTCGAGTGCGTGCTGAACGTGTTCGAGAGCGAGCTTTCCGACATTGACGGAGTTTACTGGACCCGTCCGAAGGGCGGCTATTTCGTAAGCCTTTACCTCCCCGACGGATGTGCGAAGGCGGTTTACGACGCGGCGAAGGAAGCCGGAGTCGCGCTCACCAAGGCGGGCGCCACCTACCCCTACGGAATCGACCCGCGTGACCGCAACCTGCGTATCGCTCCGACGTACCCGTCCGAGAGCGACCTCGAGTGTGCCGTACGCGTGCTCTGTGAGGCGATAAAGTTCGTCTGTGCGGACAAAATGATGAATAAATAAGAGAATCGATAATCCCTCACGGTTTCCGTGAGGGATTTCGTTTTGCGCGGACGTAAGCGCGGACGCGTCTTTTTCTTTTATAATTGTAAATAATTCACAAAGCGCGTATTTTTTTATTAAAACTCTTGATAATAAACGGGTGATGTGTTATATTATGTAGGATGCTGAAAAAATTTTTATTTAAATAGAGGTAGATATGACTTACAACAAGAAAACCGTAGAAGACATTGAGGTCTCCGGCAAGAGAGTTCTCGTCCGCTGCGACTTCAACGTACCGCTTAAGGACGGCGCTATCACCGACGACAAGAGAATCGTCGGCGCACTTCCCACCATCAAGTATCTCGTCGAGAACGGCGCGAAGGTTATCCTTTGCTCGCACCTCGGCAGACCGCATAACGTACTCGACGAAAAGCTCGCTCTTTCCAAGAAGGAAGTAAAGAAAATTGCAGAGCTTCCCGAGGCCGACCGTGCCGCTGCAGAAGCAGAGGCTCTCGAGAAGGCTGAGAAAGACGTAAAGAAGCTTTCTCTCGCGCCCGTAGCAGAGCGTCTCTCCGCTCTCCTCGGCAAGCCCGTTGCAATGGCATCCGACGTTGTCGGTCCCGACGCAAAGGCTAAGGCCGCAGCTCTTAAGGACGGCGAGGTTCTCATCATCGAGAACGTCCGTTTCCACGCTGCAGAAGAAAAGAACTGCCCCGACTTCGCGAAAGAACTCGCATCGATGGCAGACATCTTCGTAAACGACGCATTCGGTACCGCTCACCGTGCACACGCATCCACGGCAGGCGTTGCTGATTATCTACCCGCTGTATGCGGTTACCTCATCCAGAAGGAAATCTCCGTCATGGGTAAGGCACTTGAGGATCCGGTCCGCCCGTTCGTTGCAATCCTCGGCGGCGCGAAGGTATCCGACAAGATAGGCGTTATCACCAACCTCATCGAGAAGGTTGATACCCTCATCATCGGCGGCGGCATGGCTTACACCTTCTTCCGTGCTCAGGGCAACCCCATCGGTACCTCCATCTGCGAAGAGGACAAGCTTGACCTCGCACGCGAGCTCATCGCAAAGGCTCACGAAAAGGGCGTAAACGTACTTCTTCCCGTTGATAACGTCATCGGTAAGGAATACGACGAGAACACCCAGTTCATGACCATCTACTCCGACTCCATTCCGGACGGCTGGATGGGTCTTGACATCGGTAAGAAGACTCAGGAGCTCTTCTCCAAGTCTCTCATCGGTGCAGGTACCGTTGTATGGAATGGCCCGATGGGCGTTTCCGAGTGGGCTAACTTCGCCGCAGGTACCGAGGCTGTTGCAGCCGCAGTTGCAGAAAGCGGTGCAATCTCCATCATCGGCGGCGGCGACTCCGCAGCAGCCGTTGAAAAGCTCGGCTTTGCAGACAAGATGACTCACATCTCCACCGGCGGCGGCGCATCCCTTGAATTCCTCGAGGGTCTTGAGCTTCCCGGTATCGCCTGCCTGCAGGATAAATAATCGAAATTTCCGCGGGCGGCGCAATGCCGCCCGCATATTTTTAAACATCGAAAGGTAAAATAAATCATGAACAAAGCAGTACGTAAGACGGTTATCGCAGGTAACTGGAAAATGAATATGACCCCCTCCGAGGCAAAGGCTGCCGTTGCAGAGACCGCAAAGCTCACCGCAGGTGCTGACTGCGGCGTAGTTCTCTGCGTTCCCTTCACCGACATCGCAGTTGCAGCGGAAGCGGCAAAGGGCACGAACGTAAAGATCGGCGCACAGAACGTTCACTTCGAGGCCAAGGGCGCGTTCACCGGTGAGGTTTCCACCTCCATGCTTCTCGAGGCAGGCGCAGAGTACGTAATCATCGGTCACAGCGAGCGCCGTCAGTATTTCGGCGAGACCGACACCACCGTAAACCTCCGCACCAAGGCGGCTCTTGCCGCAGGTCTCAAGGTTATTCTCTGCCTCGGCGAGGTTAAGGACGAGAGACTCGCAGGCATCACCGACGAGGTCGTTACCATGCAGACCAAGCTTGACCTTGCGGGTATCTCCGAGGAAGAGCTGGGGAACGTTATCATCGCATACGAGCCCGTATGGGCAATCGGAACCGGACTCACCGCTACTCCCGAGCAGGCTGACGAAACCTGCGGTGTTATCAGAGCAGCCGTTGCAGGTCTTTACGGTAAGGACGCGGCTGAAGCAATGACCATTCAGTACGGCGGCTCCATGAACGACGGCAACGCAGACGCACTTCTCGCAAAGGTCAACGTAGACGGCGGCCTTATCGGCGGCGCTTCCCTCGTTCCCGAGAAGTTTGCCAAGATCGTTGCTGCTGCAAACAAATAATTTTGAAAAAAAGACTTGCTTTTCTGCTCGTCCTCTGTCTTACCGCTTCTCTTCTGTGCGGGTGCTTCTCGTTCAGAAGCGCTGACGGTGAGAAAACGGAAACCGACGCTCCCGCCCGAACAACGGCTGCCGACAGCACGTCGATATCGACGGTCGGCGGAGTTGACACGGGTGACGTTACGGTAAGCGTTTCAAGCGAAGCGGTACCGACGGTTCCGGCGACGGAGACACCGACGGAGACGACGCAGCAGACCCGCTCTCCCTCTCCCATACCCGGAGACGGAGACTACGTTCCGGCGGTTTATATGTACCACCTCATCATGGAGGAGCCGTTCAGCGAATACGACGGACTGTTCGTACGTCCGTCGGAGTTTGCGGCACAGCTTGACGCGCTCAACGAAATGGGAGCGTCGTACCTCTTTGCGGACGAGTACAAGACCACGGACGGACCGAGCGCGGTAATCACGTTTGACGACGGATATGAGGACAATTACACGACGATGTTCCCGATTCTCAAGGAAAAGGGCGCGCGTGCAACTATCTTCATCATAAGCGGCTGGGTCGGCGGCGAAGGTTATCTCACCGAGGCACAGATAAAGGAAATGGCTGATTCGGGTCTCGTCCGTTTCGGATGTCACACCGTATCCCACGCTGACCTCTCGAACCTCGACGAGGACGGCATCCGCTCGCAGATGCTCGACGCAAACGCGGCAATCGGGGCGATGACCGGCAGAGCCGTCACGTCCATTGCGTATCCCGCAGGCGGGTACAACGACACGGTAACCCGTGTTGCCCGCGAAATATATAACTTTGCGTACACCACCGACTCCCCCGCAACGCACACCTCTTTTGACGCGGTGACGATACCGCGATACAGAGTCACCCGCGGTCAGGGTGCGGAAATAATACGCTCAACCATGAATTAAGTTAAGGAGAGATAAAAATGGCTAACTTCAGAAGAATCGGTGTTCTTACCTCCGGCGGCGACGCTCCCGGAATGAACAACGTCGTACGTGCCGTTGCACGCACGGCTATCTCGAACGGTATCGAGGTTATCGGTATCAACGGCGGTTACAGCGGACTCGTTCACGACAACGTACGTCTTCTCACCGCACGTGACGTTTCCAACATCGTCAAGGACGGAGGTACGTTCCTCTACTCCGACAGATGCGTGGAGTTCAAGGAAGAAGAGGGCATGCAGGCGGCTATCGCAACCTGTAAGAAATACAACATCGACGGTATCGTAGCATGCGGCGGTGACGGCACTTTCCGCGGCGCTACCGACCTTTCCAACAGAGGCATTCCCACCGTCGGCGTTCCCTGCACCATCGACAACGACGTAACCTCCTCCGATTACTCCATCGGCTACGACACCGCGATGAACACGGTTGTCGAGATGATTGACCGTCTCCGCGATACCTGCGAATCTCACGCACGCTGCAACGTCGTTGAGGTCATGGGTAACCACGCGGGCGGCATCGCAATTCAGACCGCTATCGCCTGCGGCGCAGTTGACTGCGTTATCGCAGAGCTTCCCTTCGACGAGGATGCAATGATTGCAAAGATGAACCGTCTCAAGGCTGACGGCAAGAGAGGCTTCATCGTTGTAGTATCCGAGCTTATCCCCGACTACGCAGACCCCGCATTCGCAAAGAGAATTCAGGAGAAGACCGGCATCGAGACCAAGTTCGCACGTCTCGCTCACGTAGTACGCGGCGGCGACCCGACTCTCCGCGACAGAGTTACCGCTACCAAGCTCGGCAACCGCGCGGTTCACGAGCTTCTCGAGGGTAAGTCGAATCTCGTAATCGTCGAGCAGGACAACGAGGTCGTTGCAGTTGACATCAACCTCGCGCAGACCGCCGACAGAATCTACAAGGGTAAGGCTAAGCCCGAGGAAATCGAAAAGTACAATGCAGACGAGCAGGCAACCATCAACCACCTCGTTACCAAGAAGCAGCAGTACTTCAGAGATATGACCGCACTACTCGCCGAGGTTTCCGGCTGAAAATCAATAAAAAGCCCCCGCACGGGGGCTTTTACTTCATAAAGGGTAAGATATGACATACGAAGATATTAAGAAAGACGAAGCGCTGAAGACGTACATCACTCAGGCGAATGCCTCTCTTGCCGCGCTCGGCTTCACCGAGCACAGCTTTGCTCACGTGACGAACGTGGCGGAGACAGCAGGGTACATCCTCGAAACGATGGGCTACCCCGAGAGAACGGTCGAGCTTGCGAAAATCGCCGGATACATGCACGACATCGGCAACCTCGTAAACAGAGTAAACCACAGTCAGAGCGGCGCTATCATGGCGTTTTATCTGCTTGACAAGATGGGCTTCTCTCCCGAGGAGATAGTTATCATCACGACGGCTATCGGCAACCATGACGAGGGCACCGGCGAGCCGGTCAGCATTCTCGCCGCCGCGCTTATCCTTGCCGACAAATCAGACGAACGCCGCTCGAGAGTCCGCAACTCCGACCCGACGACGTTCGACATTCACGACCGCGTGAACTACTCCGTTACGAAATCGGAGCTTAAGATAAACGAGGCGCACACGATAATCAAGCTGAAGCTTTCCGTTGACACGCGTCTCAGCCCGGTCATGGACTATTTTGAGATATTCCTCGACCGCATGGTGCTCTGCCGCAAGGCCGCCGAAAAGCTCGGGCTTCAGTTCAAGCTTATCATCAACGAACAGCAGCTTATATAATGCACGAATTCAAGATAAAAGACGAACCGTTCGCGCGGGGCTTCTGCTCCGTTGATTCGGACGA
>JAZUGD010000006.1:0-4162 GCA_045641025.1 Eubacteriales bacterium | reverse complement strand
GAGTTACCGAGCTTTGCCTTGGTCTGGCTCTCGAACTGTGCGTCGGGAAGCTTTACCGATACTACGGCGCAGAGTCCCTCACGCGCGTCCTCGCCGGAGAGGTTCTTGTCGCCGTCCTTAATCTGACCGTAGCGGCGGGCGTAGTCGTTTATGACCTTCGTAAGCGCGGACTTGAAGCCGACCTCGTGCGTACCGCCGTCGATGGTCGCCATGTTGTTCGCAAAGGTGTATATCGTTTCGTTATAGCTGTCGTTGTACTGCATTGCAACTTCAGCCGTGATGTCGCCCTTCCTTGCAACCATGTAAATAACGTTCGGGTGGATGAGCTCGGAGTGGCGAATCGAGTTCAGATAAGTAACGAACGAGCTGATACCGCCCTCAAAGCAAAGCTCAACCTCAACGGGATCGTCATCACTCGCGTCGGCGCGTTCGGGAATATAAGCCTCGATTTCGGAGTGCGGAATCTTTTCCTTCGCGTCCGCACGCATATCCTTAAGGCTGATGAAAATACCCGCGTTCAGGAACGCCTGCTCGCGCAGTCTTTCGAGCAGCGTCATGAAGTCGTACGTGACGTCCTCGAAAATAGTGTCGTCCGGCTTGAAGGTTACGGAAAGCCCGTGACGCGGAGTTCCATCGGGGAGTAGGGGCGCGTCGCCGGTGTGGGTGAACTCGCGCGCGATTTTGCCTCTCTCGAAGCGAATCGTGTACTCGCCGCCCTCGTACCAGTCGGTTACCTCCATCCATTCCGCAAGTGCGTTAACGACGGACGCACCTACACCGTGAAGACCTCCGGATATTTTGTATCCTTCGCCGCCGAATTTACCTCCGGCGTGGAGCACGGTAAATACGACCTCGAGAGTCGGGCGACCCATCTTGTGATGAATCTGCGCGGGTACACCACGGCCGTTATCGGTGACCGTGACGCTTCCGTCCGGGTTGACGGTCACGTAAATGCTGTCGCACTTACCCGCCATCGCCTCGTCTATCGAGTTGTCGACTATCTCGTAAACGAGATGGTGAAGCCCGCGAAGCGAGGTCGTACCGATGTACATACCCGGTCTTTTCCGCACCGCCTCAAGCCCTTCAAGGACCTGTATTTGGTTTTCGTTGTACTCTGACATTTTGTTTTTTCCTTTTAGTATTAGTTGTATGTGATTAAAATTATGATTTAAATAAATAGTATTTACCGCGTTTTTGCACGTCCACGCAGGGACAAACAATACCGTCATCCCGAGGGGCGGGTCATACGTTTGGACGCAATTGTTCCACGCCCCGTGGGGATCCGGAGCTGCGATTTGGTATTCTTTACGGTGGTAAACGGATAAACGAATTATGTTTGCTTGGTGGATTAAGTCTGTGCTTTAAGTTCCTGCAACTCCAACCACGTACTGACATTATTATAGCCGTATCTCTTCGACGTAAAGAGATAGCGTCCGTACGTCCGGATCCCCACGGCGTATGCAGTTTGCTTTTACCAAAGTGCCGCCGCCCCTCGGGATGACGGAATCGTTTGTCCCTGCGTGGACCAGCACGGTTTACCGCCAATGCCGTTATGCCTCGGGATGACGGGAACGGCGGGAGTGGGTGTTAGGTTTCGCCTAAACCCTGCCCCCGCCCTACGGTGGATTGGGTGTCCCTGCGTGGACTTGCGCGATAATTGAGATATACGAACGGCCGTGCCGTTTTGCGGCAGACGCCGAACGGACGGGTCGTAGCCTCGTGTCGAGGCAGACGCCGACCCCTACTTGCTTATCCTTTTTCTTTATGTTATAATTGACTCAAAGGACGGTGACTTCGATGAAAAGACTTCTTGCTTTAATTATGACTGTTACCATGCTCGCGGCGATTGTTCCCGCCGCGTTTGCGGAGGGCGGGCTCGTGCCGAGGGCAGGCTCGCATCTCGTTATCGGAGACGTTTACATCGAAAATATCGACGGTACGATAACCGTCGGCGAGCTTGCGGCGAATTTCGAGGGAAATATTGACGTTGCGGGCAAGGCTTCCGCGGCGGCGGTCGCGTCGGACGACGTCGTGTCCTGCGGCGGCGACTCCGTGCGCGCGCTCATCTGGGGCGACGGTACCCGCGACGGAAAAATCTCCGTCACCGACGTCACGGCGTCTCTCAAGCTTATCGCCGCATGGGACGTTTCCGTCTGTGAGCGGGCTCTCGACGTGAACGTCGACGGCAAGGTCACTCTCTCCGACGTTACAAAGCTCCTCAAATATCTCGCAAAATGGGACAATATCTCGCTCGGCAACGTGCGGATGATTTTTGAAAACGCCCGCGTGAGCGCGGAGCACGACGACGCTTCGGTCGACGTGTTCTTCGCGTCTCCTCTGCGCAAGATACGCCGCGAGGACACGGCAAATACCGGCGAGCTCGCGTACGAGATGAAGCTCGCGCGGAACGAGGTCGAGTCGTGTCAGGTGTTCTTCACCTCGGAGACGGACAGGGAAGGACTCACCGTATCCGTCAGCCCGCTTGAATACGAGTTCGGCGGCTGCTCCCTCACCGCGGAGATTTTCCGCTACCATTATTATAAGCTCTCAATATGGCAGGACGTTTTCGCCCCCGACTACGGCTCCGAGGACGGATATTTCCCCGAGCCGATGCTCCCGAACGAAACCGCGTTCGAGCTGCTCTCCGACCGTGCGCAGGGCTTCATGATGAACGTGCGCACCGATGCGGACACTCCCGCGGGCACGTATAAGGGCTACGTTACGCTGACCGACGCCGAAGGGCGGGAGATTAAGAAAGCCGCCGTTTACGCGTACGTGTGGGACTTCACTCTCCCCGAAACGCCGTCGAGTGCGAGCGCGTTCGGCATCGACTATCCCGAAGCGATAGGCTATTCGAAGGCGGCAGGCGACCCCGAGCGCGAGGACGCCGTCCGCGAGCAGTATTACGAATTCCTGCTTGACTACAAGCTGACCCCGTCGGAGCTTCCGTACAAGCTCTGGGACGAAAGAGCCGGGAGATACCTCGACGACCCGCGCGTGACCTCCGTCCGCACGTTCCCGAGCATGGGCGCGTTCGCCTACAGCTCGGAGTTCGGCGACGGCACGCTTCCCGTTTCGGGAGCGGAAAAGGACCGCGCCGAGATGGAAAACGAGCTCGTCCGCTCGTTCGAGGTGCTGTACGGCAACGAAAAATGGTACGACAAGCACTATATCACGGCGATAGACGAGCCCTACGATCAGGACACACTCGACCGTGAGAAGGCGGTCAGAGACTGGATTGCGGAAAAGCTGAACGCGCATTTCGGCAAGGCCGACTTCAATCTCATGCTCTGCCTTGCGCAGAACAATTATTACGGCTCGACGATGTTCGACTACGTTCATTTTCTCGGCGACGTTATAAACGTATGGTGCCCGTCGTCCGCCGCGTATACCGCGTCAAACTGCAATGTCGAGCGCGCGTCAATCGGCTGGCACGGCCGCTATTTCGAGTCAAAATACGGCACGTTCGAGAAGAGAATGGCAGAGGAAAGAGCCGGCGGCGACAAAATCTGGTGGTACATCTGCTGCGGGCCGGAGTTCCCGTACGCGAACTTCTTCGTTTTCTATAACGGCGTGCCCGCGCGCGTGCTGCTGTGGCAGCAGTACCGCTTCAACACCGACGGTATTCTGTACTGGAACACGACGTACCAGTGGAATCAGATATCGAAAAACCACTACGGCTGCGACGGACACGGAGACGGTCAGCTCCTCTTCCCGGGCGAGATGTTCGGTCTGCACGGTCCCGTCGCATCGTACCGCCTCGTGCAGATACGCGACGGCTTTGACGACTACGACTACCTGAAGCTCGCCGAAGCAAAGGTCGGACGCGACGCCGTGCTCCGCGCGATAGCTCCCGTGGCGGAGGAAATCCTGCCGTACACGACCGACTACCGCGTCATGGAAAGCACCCGCGAAGCGATAGTGAAGCTGATACTTGAATAATGAAAAACCCGCCTTACGGCGGGTTTTTTGAGCATTGAGCATTCTGCGAAATTTGCCGCAGGCAAATTCGTCGGGTTTAGGCGTAGCCTAACACCCACTCCCGCCGCACCGAACACAAAGAACAATTTTCTGCACGTCCACGCAGGGACAAACGGCACCGTCATCCCGAGGCGTGGCGGCACTTTGGTAAAAGCAAACTGCATACGCCGTGGGGATCCGG
>JAZUGD010000005.1:0-3578 GCA_045641025.1 Eubacteriales bacterium | reverse complement strand
TTCGGTGAGCATTTGTTTGAGTTTTACCTTGTCGTACTTTCCGTTGGGGAGGAGAGGAAAAGCGTCGAGGCGCATGAAATAGCTCGGGATTTTGTGACGGGCTATTTTTTCGGCGAGGGCGCGCTTCAGCGCGGGGACGTCGAGGGACGCGCCGTCGTCAAGCACGACGGCGGCGGCAACCTTTTCGCCCATAATGTCGTCGGGGACGCCGCAGACGTAAACGCTCTTTACGCCGTCGGCGGCGGAGAGCGCCTCCTCAATATCGCGGGGCACGATGTTCTCGCCGCCGCGGATGATGATGTCCTTGATTCGTCCGACAAGGTGGAGGTATCCGTCCGCGTCGATAAAGCCGAGGTCGCCGCTTGCGATGAAGCCGTCGCCGGTCAGCGACTGCTTATCTATATCCATTTTGTAATAGCAGGTCATGGTCTGCCCTGCTCTGACGAACACCTCACCGGTCTCGCCCGCGGCGCAGTCCCTGCCCGAGGTATCGCGGATGCGCAGCTCGACGCCGTTTACCGCTTTGCCGACGGTGCCGTACACTCTCTCCTTCGCGTCGTGCGAGGAGACGAACGTCACGGGGAACACCTCGGTCATGCCGTACAGATTCATAAGCTCGACTCCCGCGTATTTATCAAGCAGCACCTCAAGCTGGGGCGCTGTGATGGGCTGTGCGCCGAAAAAGCAGCAGCGCAGCGTTTTCATCTTGTCGGGCGTGAAGCCGGGGAGTCCCGAGATTGACAGAAGAGTCGTGGAGATACCGCCTATCACGGTACATCCGTACCGCTCGACCGTGTTCATTATGCACTCCATGCGCTTCACGATGTCGGCACCCGCTTCGAACTCGGGGAAGCAGATTGACGCGCCCGAGAGAAGCGCCGTCATAAACTCAAGGCACAGCCCGCCTATGTGGAAGTACGGCAGGGTATGGCAGTACACGTCCGAGGAGGTAATATTCGTATCTCTTATAAGCTCGGCGATGCCGGACTTCATCGAAACGAACGAATGAAGCGCGCCCTTCGGCGTACCGGTTGAGCCGGAGGTGAATATCATAACGCACGGGCTGTCGGGGTCGCCCTCGCAGTCGTGCGACGGGGGCACGTCGGTTTTGCCGAGGTATCCGTCGGGGTCGCCGATGAGACACGACGCGAGGCTTCCGACGTATCTGCCGTCGTGGCATATGAACTCAACGTCGCCGCGCTCGCAGAGCCTGTCAATCTCGTTCTGCGTGCAGGCGGGGTTGAACATTACGGCAACGGCGCCGAGTCTGACTATCGCAAGGAAGGCACAGAGCATGCCGACCGAGTCGGCGGCGATAACGCCCACGTGGGAAAGCCTGCGTACGCCGAGCCCGTATAGCTCGTCGGCAATACGGCGCGAGATTTCGTCGGCGTCGCGGTAGGTGTAACTCTTCCCTTTCCATATTGCCACGGTGCGGTCCGCATTTTTCGCAAGGCAGGCGGTAAAGCCGCTCGGAGCCGCTCCCGCGTCTTCTTCGCAGGTGATGCCGTCGGACGTAGTTACCGGGATAATCTGCGTAATACCGGTGGACTCGAATATTTCATTAACGAGGGGACTTGCGCCCGTGATTGACAGACGCTCGCGATGCTTTTTCGCAAGAGCTATGATGACGCGCAGTCCCGCGGACGAGATATACGTCACGCCGGAGAAATCGAGAACGACGGTCTTCTCCGCACTGACTCCGCCGGCGTCCGCCATGAAGCTCTCAAAGTTCGTGCTGTCTATTCTTCCCCGCACCGTCATGTATACGGTGCCGTTTTCTTTTTCGGTGATTTTCAGCGAGTACTCTCTGCTCTCCATCGTCATCCTCCTGAATTATTTGATATAATTATACACTTCCGCGGGAATTTTTGCAAGACCGTGTGACGTAGAGTTTTAATACTGTTTTGTATGTATTACACTCTTGATAAATTGCATGAAATGTGATATAATAACGCTATAATCTCGAGAGGTGTTCGCTATGAGTTTTTCCGATGATATTAAAACAATACGAAAGAAGTGCTTTTTAAGTCAGGAGGCATTCGCCAAAGAGCTCGGTATAGCTTTCTCCACGGTTAACCGTTGGGAAAACGGCAAAGCAAAGCCGAACTATAAAACGATGAAGCTTATCGATGATTTCTGCAAAAAGCAAGGCATTGATTTTGACGTCATCGAAGAATTGGAGGCGAAGTCATGAGCCCGATTATTCCGAAAAGTCAGATGAGTGAAGAGGACATCAAGCTCAATTACATCACCCCGGCTATCACGAGCAAATGGGACATCGGCAAAATCACGATGGAAACGCAGATAACCGACGGCAAAATGAACCTCAAGGGTAACCGCGTTTTCCGTGAAAAGACGAAAAGAGCCGATTATCTTCTCTACCTGAACCCCAACAAACCGATAGCCGTTGTTGAGGCAAAGGACAATAACCATTCGATTTCCTACGGTCTGCAGCAAGCGATGACCTATGCTCGGATGATGGATATTCCTTTTGCATACAGTTCAAACGGTGACGGCTTTGCAGAGCACGATTTTCTTACCGGAACGGAAAGGCAGTTCACACTTGATGAGTTCCCTTCCGAGGAAGAGCTGATTACAAGATTCACTTCCGGCATAAATGCCGGACACGGCGTTTATCCCGAACAGGCGAGAATAATCGCACAGCCGTATTACAGCAGCCAGACAACGTACCCTCCTCGCTATTATCAGCGGGTGGCAATCAACCGTACTGTTGAAGCCATCGCAAACGGTCAGGATAGGATTCTTCTTGTCATGGCTACCGGCACCGGCAAAACCTATACCGCATTTCAAATCGTATACCGGCTTCTTCAGAGCGATATGAAGAAAAAGGTTCTTTATCTTGCCGATCGCAATATTCTTGTTGACCAGTCCATTGAGCAGGACTTTGCACCTTTGGAAAAAGTCATTCACAAGGTCAATTATGCTAAAGATGACCCCAATACCATTACGTCCTATCAGGTGTTCTTCTCACTGTATCAGCAGCTTTCCGACAGAGACGAGGACGAAGACGATTCTGAAATTCTGACAAAGCTCAGTACTCTTTTTAAGCCGGATTTCTTTGACCTTGTTATCGTCGATGAGTGTCATCGCGGTTCCGCAAAAAAAGAAAGCAACTGGAGAAAGATACTGGAATACTTCTCAGATGCTACGCAGATAGGTATGACCGCAACGCCGAAGGAGACGAAATATATCTCCAATATAGATTATTTCGGAGAGCCGATATACACCTACAGTCTTCGTGAAGGCATCGAAGACGGTTTCCTCGCGCCGTTCAAGGTTATCAATATAACAACCGACATCAGCGACGGATGGAGACCGCGCAAGGGTCAGCGTGATATTTACGGCCAGGAAATCGAAGACCGCATCTACAACAACAGCGATTACGACTATAACATAATACTGGAAGACCGCATTTATCAGGTTGCGGGAGAGATTACCCGCTATCTGAAAGCGACCGACCGTATGGCGAAAACCATTGTCTTCTGTGCGACCGAGGATGCCGCCGAAAGAATGAGACAGGCGCTTGTCAACCTGAATTCCGACATGGTGCTGCA
>JAZUGD010000004.1:0-1720 GCA_045641025.1 Eubacteriales bacterium | reverse complement strand
GAGGTTGACCCCGATACGAGGAAGTGCGACGGCTACGTGACCGACGAGAGCGGCGTTGCCCTTATGATACGGTGCGCCGACTGCGTACCGATTCTGATGTGCGGCACGAAGGCGGACGGCTCGCCCGTTATAGCCGCCGTTCACGCGGGATGGAAGGGCACCGTCGGGCGTATCGCAGAAGAAGGCGTGCGCCTTATGTGCGTGCTCGGCGCGGTACGCGAAACGATTTGCGCGGCGGCGGGGCCGTCCATCGGCGACTGCTGCTTTGAGGTAAAGGAAGATTTCCGCGACGCGGTGCGCGCGGCGGCGGGGGAAGGCTTCACCTCCCGTCACGTCTTCGAGCGCGACGGCAGAATTTTCGCCTCGCTTCAGCGGATGAACGCGGAAATCCTCGCGGATGCGGGCATAAAAACGTTTGACACGGGTGCGGAGTGTACGTGCTGTCACCCGGATAAATATCACAGTCACCGTCACTCTCACGGCGTGAGAGGCGTCGGCGGCGGAATCATAGGGATTAAAGGAGTCGTAAAAAATGTTTGAATTAGGACTTTCAACAAACGGAAGCGGGCCGATACTTCCCCGCATCGAGGACTGCGGACGTGCGGGCATACCGTACATGGAGCTTCTTATGCACCGCGACGAATGGCCGGACTTTGACCTTGCGGGCGCGCACAAGCTCGCCGCTGACGCGGGCGTGACCATACGCTCGTATCATCTTCCCTTCTGGCCCGACAGAAACCTTGCGGCGTCTGACCGTGCCGTACGCGAGGAAACGATTGAGGCTCACGCGGCGCTGATAGCGCGTGGTGTTCGCCACGGCGTGCTCATCTACACGGTGCACCCCGGCGCGGAGCCTATTGAGGACGCGGAGCGCCGCGAACGCATCGAGTGTGCGAAGGACTCCCTCGTCCGTCTTGCGGACGCCGCCGAGCGCGAGGGTGCCGTGCTTGCGGTTGAGGATCTCCCCCGCTCGTGCCCCGGACACAATACCGAGGAAATGCTCGAAATTCTCGGCTGTGACGACAGACTGCGCTCAACCCTCGACACAAACCACATACTGTACGAGCCGCTTTACGATTATATCGCCGCCGTTGCCGACCGCCTCGTAAACACCCACATTTCGGACTACGACCTCACGCACGAGCGTCACGTAATGCCCGGCGAAGGCATGATTGACTGGCAGAGGGTCACGGGCATCCTGAAGGACGCCGGATACACCGGCCCGTGGCTCTACGAGCTGAACTTCAAGAGTGCCGTTGAAGTAGCCGGACGCGAATACTGCGCCGACGACCTTGTGCACGTATCGAAGGAAATTTTCGACGGCATAAAGCCCTCCGTCCTCCGCGACGGCATATGGACAAGAGAAAAAGGAATGTTCTCCGAATAAAAAAATTTCCCCGCGCACTGCTTGTAACAGCATCACAAGGAAGCTTTTGAACGTGGATTTGTACTACATAATCCGATGCTTGTTAAAGATGTGGACAAATCGGGATTTGCAGTAATGCGGAATTCGGAATGCGGAATTCGGAATTATGCCGAATTGTATGTCTGTCGGCAAAAACTTGATTTGTCATCCTGAACCCCGCGAAGGATCTGCGAAAATTTCGCACAACCGTGCACGTCCACGCAGGGACGCCCGACACCGTCATCCCGAGCCGAGGCGGTACTATAGAAAAAGCGTACTTCAAGCGGCGTGGGGATCCGGACGTACGGACGCTAT
>JAZUGD010000003.1:0-3708 GCA_045641025.1 Eubacteriales bacterium | reverse complement strand
GTTCACGTAGGTATGCGCTGCGGGCTCGCCTGCTTCACCGCATACCGCGCACCGGCAGGAATGCGTACCGTCGCCGAGGTTCACGCAGTCGCCGGTGAAGTCGTGTTCGCTTACAGCACCGCAGACACAGTCATGAATAACAAACTCATGATTCTCAGCTGCGTCGAGTTCACCGCAGACCGTGCATCTGCGGGAGTGCGTGCCGTCACCGTTATCAACGTATTCTCCTCTGAAGTCGTGGCCGTTTGTCGCGCCGCAGACACATTCATGAATTACAAAGACATGACTCTCGGCTCCGCCGATTTCTCCGCATACTGTGCATGCACGCGAGTGTGTGCCGTCGCCGTTATCAACGTATTCTCCGTTGAAGACATGAACCGGTTCGGCAGTTATTTGTACCTGTCTGTTACCGGAAAGAATATCGGTTATTTCCGCGTCTTCCGTTATCGGAGATACCAGTTCGCTGCCCGAGAAATCCTCCACGGTAAATATATGACATACGGCAGGAGAAACGCTTACAGACTCGGCAACAATTGCATCATAGCTGCTGCTCTTCGCTTTTATGCTTCCGCCGCAGATATTTACGTAAACGTTATCGGTCGAACCGCCTATCGCAGGAGAATAATAACCCCAGCAATCAACGTTACCGCCGCGGATGGTGACACTTACGTTACCTCCGTTGGCTGCACATCCGATAGTACCGTACTGTACTTTAACGTCACCGCCGTTTATTTCAACCGTACTGCCGGAACCGCCGATAATGCTTCCGTCGCCGCTGACGGTAACTTTACCGTCGTTGATGACTATGTTACTGTTATTTTCACCGAGGGCGTTGTTGACGTCGACCTCGCCGCCGTTGACGGTTACGTTTCCGCCGATGCCCGGGGCATTATCGCCGTATGCACAGACTTTGCCGCCGAAGACGGTGAAGCTGCCGCCGTAGGCGAAATCACCGCCGCCGATGCCCGCACCGCCGTAGCTTCCCTGTGCCTTAACAGTACCGCCGTAGACCGTGACGGTACCGCTGCTTACCCGGTAGCCGCCTCCGATACCCGCAGCATATTTGCCGCCGTATACTTCGATTTTGCCGCCGTGGATAAAAAGCGCGGCAGATTCACCGACACCGATGGCAGCGTTATTTTCGGAAACCTTCGGCGCTATAAGCTCACCGGTTCCCTCTTCCTGGCCGTAAATTGTAAGGCAGCCGTTTGCGGAAACCTCAAGTCCCTCTTTAAGAGTTAATTTGCATCCGTCTTTCAGTATAAGCTTCGTATCGCCCGAAACGGTGATTCTTTCGTCAACCGTTACTTCACCGTCAGCCGCATACCAACCGCCCGCAAGCGTGAGTGCTTCGTCGGTCGAGGTCAACTCTTCGGGTGCTTCCGGAGTAGTCATTTGAACAAAGGACTCCGATTCGGAATCGTATGCCATATAAGGCATCATGTCATTGATCAAAGGTAGCTTGTTCCAGCCCGTATTGTTCAGGTAAATCTGTGCCGTATTGGTCGGTACAGACAAAACGCAATCGGAAGCGACACCATCAAATGCGCCGCTCATCGGAGTAATGAGTTCATCCGCACTCGTCCAGTGAACCGTAACGTTTTGAAGATTCCTGCAGTTCAGGAAAGCATTATATCCGATTGCTTTTACAGACGTGGGGATATCAATACTCGTCAGCGGAGTTCCCTGGAACGTGGCGTTCTGCATGGTATTTTCGCCTTCATCGGGGAACTTGACATTCGTCAGAGATGCACAGTCCTGAAATGCGTTATGACAGATCAGCGTTACCGACGAGGGGAAAGACACGCTTGTAAGACCGGAGCCGCGGAACGCAGATTTGCCGATTTCTTCAAGAGTTGAGGGGAAAACGACACCGGTCACCGACGTGTTGCCGTAGAACACGTTGTTGGCAATTCCCGTTACGCCTTCGGGAATAATCACCGTGCCGCCGAAACCGTTATATTCGGTTAATACACCGTTTTCAATAAGCAATACGGGAGCGGCGCACACGATACAGCAGTCGTTTTCATCAAAGACGTGGGCGTGTTCTACGCCGTCAGTACCGCCGGCACCGCCGAAATTACGTTCAAGGTACGGATAGTAAGAACTTTCGAACTCATGAGGATAATCAAGCATTTTGTACTCGTCGCCGCCGTGACCCATGTTACTGTCTTCGACGTAGATACCGTCGGTATTGCCACCGCCGTAACCGGTGTACAGTATGGCACCGTAATATACATCCCAACTTACTTGGTACATAGTGAGTGCGGGGCTGCCGTTGCCGCCGGCTCCGCCGCCGCCTCCGCGACCACCGGTACCGACAGAGGCGCCGGCACCGCCGCCCTGTCCTCCGCCGCCGCTGCAGCCGCAAACCGCTGTATTGTAATGATCAGGTGATGTTCCTAATACAAGCCCGAATTTGATTGTACTGTTACCGCCTTTACCGCGGGCACCGCCGGTCGCCTTCAGTTTGACGGTAGATTCCGTATGCAGTATACCCATCTGTTTTGCCGATATACCGTTGTAGCCTCTTTCGCCGGCCGTAACGTTCAGGTGATACTCTCCGGCTTCGCCGCCGTCTCCCTGACCGCCGACACCGCCTCTTCCGCCGGCTCCGCCGACCGTACCGATACCGGCACCGGCTCCGGCTCCGCCGTTTCCGCCTGCTCCGCCGTTACCGCCGTAACAGTAGTAGTTTTGCCAAGACCATTCCCAAAATGATTTATTTTCTACTTCAAATTCACCGGCTCGTCCGTCGACACCGTCGGCACCGTTTTCGGCGTCTCCGCCCGTTGCGATGACGGTACCTTCACCTTCGATGAACAGCTCGGAGTTATCGGGCAGTTCTATGCCCGCACCGCCGCCGACATTTCCGGAGGCGTCACCGCCCTTGCAGGTAAGCGTGGCACCTGCCGCCACAACGATATGTACCTCGGCACATTCCGCAACGGTGAGGCCGCTGACTCCGGCCTCCTCTGCCGTGCAGGACGTGTCGGTATTTACATAATAATAGGAAACGGTATTCCATTCACCGATTGTACGTCCGTCAGTGCTGTTTCGAAGTATTTCACTGAACACTTCGCGCTCTTCCGCCGCGGCGGGAAGCACCGTAAGCGGAATCATGCCGGCAACCATAAAGACCGTCAGCAGCAGACTTAAAATTTTCTTCTTCATTGTCATCCTCCTTAATTGTATAATTTTGAATTGTTGACGTATACCATTAATATATATACATATTTAATATACCACTTTTTTCTTGTAATATCAAGGATTTCGGAGTTTCCCCGACGGGATTTCATCAAAATTTAACATTTGTATATTCATTCCGAAGCTGTGTATATTATTTGCAGGAAGATACGGATATTTTACCGCGATTTAATCAAAAAAGACGGCTTGCGCCGTCTTTTTTCTTATAGTATATACCCTATCTTCATCCACTGTACCGCTTCTTTGCCCTGCTCTACCGAGCGGCCGTTTTCGCTCCACGCCTGACTGTTCTCGCTTGAAAGTGCCTGCGGGCAGTTCGAGAAAACCATATAAAGGTCACCGCAAATTGAGACGGTTTCGTGCTCAACGAAGCCGTACTTGCTGAACATTTCTTTTATAACCTTTCCGTCATAGACGAATTTTACCGCGTTGCGGTTGTTGTGCATCGGCGGGAAATTCTCAACGGAGCGGTCGCTCTTATAATTATAAATTACGAGAGGC
>JAZUGD010000002.1:0-2049 GCA_045641025.1 Eubacteriales bacterium | reverse complement strand
GTTGTATTATATGTCTGTAAACTTACTTAAAGTAAACGCAAACACAAGCCTTCCCTTGATAGGGAAGGTGGCATCCGAGCGTAGCGGTGGATGACGAATGAGTAGTTGATACAAGCAAATCTATAGACGGTTAGTTAGTCTATACATTACTACTCATCCGTCTTTTGCTCGGTAAACCTCGCAAAATCCACCTTCCCTATCAAGGGAAGGCTTTATCGCGAACCGTTTATTATGTTGACAGACATACAATTCGGCATAATTCCGCATTCCGAATTCCGAATTCCGCATTACTGCAAATTCCGATTTATCGAACTCTAAAACCAAAAGCATCCCTTTCGGGATGCTTTTTTCATACGTTTCCGGTTACGGTTACCGTCGCAACTCCGGGAGTCGTCACGGTCGCGCCCGTAGCGGGGTCCTCGGCGTAGGTCGCCGCGGGAACGGTTATCGCACCGGGTACGGTCGCAAACGCACCGTTTGCCGTACCGTACGTGTAGTCCGTCGTCTCCGTCCACGGTGCACCGTTGTAGGTCACCGTCACGTTCGAGAGCACGGGGTCGAAGTTGTCGCTGAGCACTACCGTGTCCGAAGCGGGAGTGTTTCCTCTGTTCTCTATCGTGAACGTGTAAGTCAGAGTTCCGTTCTCCGCAACGGTTGCGGGAGTTACCGCCTTGGTTACGGCAAGCTCGGGAGCCTCCGCCGCCGTCACCTGCGCGTCGGCGGTCACGGGAGCGGTGAGTCCGTCGCCCGTCACGGTGGCGGTATTGTTGACCGTCGAGCCGATGCCGAGCGGCGCGAAGTCGTTCACGTCAGCCTCGTAAACGAGAGCCGCGTTGCCGCCGGCGGGCACGTTCAGCCCGGTGACGGTCAGAGGCGACGTGCCCGTGACGTTCGGCTCGCCCTGCGGGATTCCTTCAACGAAATATCTCGCGCTTCCCGCGACGTAGGTCAGCGGCACCGCAACCGCGGGGGCTATCGCCGCGGGCGAGTATTCGCCTAAGTTATCGGTCACGGTAAGTCCCGTAAACGGCACAGTGCCGGAGTTCACCAGCTCCACCACGTAGGTGACTCTGTCGCCGGGGCCGTAGGTGTCACCCACCGGCGTCTTCGTCACGGCAAGCGTCTCGACAAGCTCGGCGCTGACCGTATTCGAGTTAATAACGGCGTTGTTATAAACAAGCTGCGCCTGATTGTAAATCGTTGCCATATATGCTTCATCCTTTCGTTTAGTGTCCGAAGGGGCATGCCCCTTCAATTAGAATATATGAAAAAAGACACCCGAAGGTGTCTTTTCTTTATTTAACGTAAAATTCAAGCGGCAGGGCTTCATCCGCGCAGTCGTGGGCGACCCACGCGAGGAAGCGCCCCGGCTCGACGGTTCTCTCGAGCGCGTCGTTTGCAAAGGCGAGCACGCCCGCCTCTATCTCGAGCGTGACGGCGACGGTCTCGCCCGGCTCGACCCATACCTTGCGGTAGTCCGCAAGCTGTTTCACGGGACGCGCGCGGCTCGCGCTCACGTCGTGTACGTAAAGCTGTACAACGTCGTATCCGGCGTACTCTCCCGTATTCGTGACGTTCACAGTCACGGTGATACTGCCGTCCGCGGTCATAACGTCAGCCGAAGCCTTCGCGTCCGAATACTCGAATTTCGAGTACCCGAGCCCGTGACCGAAGCAGTACAGCGGCTCGACCGGAGTGTCGTAATAGTGAGAATTCATACCGTCGTGAGTGTACGGCGGGCATCCGGTATTCCGGTGGTCGTAATATATCGGCACCTGACCCGTCGTCGTCGGGAACGAGGTCGTAAGCCTGCCGCACGGGTTGAAGTCGCCCGTCAGCACGTCGGCAACCGAGTGCCCCGCCTCACTGCCCGTCTCCCACACCACCATAAGCGCGTCGGACGCGGCCTTCGCCTCGGTAAGCACGAGCGGTCTGCCCGTCTGCACGAGCGTGATTACGGGCTTGCCGAGCGCTTTAAGGCGTTCGAGAAGTTCAATCTGTCCGTCTGCAAGCTCAAGCTTTGCACGGCAGCGGCTCTCGCCCGCGTCG
>JAZUGD010000001.1:0-3392 GCA_045641025.1 Eubacteriales bacterium | reverse complement strand
GACAGCTATACCGACAACGTCACGCCCGCGCTCGGTCACGTGTATGACAATGCATGCGACACCGACTGCAACAGATGCGGTGCAACGCGAAGCATAACTCACAATTATAAATCCGTCGTGACCCCCGCGACGTGCACGAGCGACGGATACACGACCTACACCTGCTCGGTCTGCGGTGACAGCTATACCGACAACGTCACGCCCGCGCTCGGTCACGTGTATGACAATGCATGCGACACCGACTGCAACAGATGCGGTGCAACGCGAAGCATAACTCACAATTATAAATCCGTCGTAACTCCCGCGACGTGCACGACCAACGGATATGTGACCTACACCTGCTCCGTTTGCGGTCACAGCTATAAGGAGTATTCTGCTCCCGTACTCGGTCACAATTACGTGAACGGCACTTGTTCGCGCTGCGGCGTTGAGGATCCCACGCTTGACAATACCCTTATTTTCAGCGATGATTTCGACGGCTTCAAGCCCTCCAACTGGATTACCCATGGGGATAACTGTGCGTATAATTATAATAGGGATTTGTACTGTTTGGAGGGTTACAACGACGCCGTTGCGCTTCAGTCCGCATACCATATAACCCGTGATCCCAAAAAATGGGGCAGATTCTGTGCATCGATGGACGTACAGGTGCTTGCTTACGACGGTCTCGATGATCAATACGACGAGTCTCAGAAGATTGCACTGTGGTACCGCGACCAGTTCAGTACCGACCATATCGGATGTACATATTTGGCTTACGTGGACCTTCGGACGTGGGAGACAAGCCTGTATAAGCAGGATGATAACCTTCGGTATTACGGCGAAAATGGCGAACTGATTACGGGCATTGACCGTCTGCTTGCCGCCTCGACCGTACCGGCATCCGTCCGTCCGGCAATTAATGCCGTGAACAATTCCGACTGGTTCACGGTCAGCCTCAGAGTTACCGACGGAAGTATTGAGGTATATATCGGTGATACGCTTGTGCTTGAGTCCTCGTATGATGAGAACGACAGTTACGTTACCGACGTATACGGAAGAAGAATAAACCTGAATTCGGTTGATTCGACCGTTGGCTCGTCCGAAAGCGCGTACATATTCTTCAATTACGGCAACTGGCTCCGCCTTGACAATTTTACAGTGTACGGTCCCGCATACGTACCGCATGAACACAATTACACTTCCGTCGTAACTCCCGCGACCTGCACGACCGACGGATACACTACGTATACCTGCCCGCTGTGCGGTGACATTTATACCGACAAAGTCACACCCGCGCTCGGTCACGTGTATGACAATGCATGCGACACCGACTGCAACAGATGCGGTGCAACGCGAAGCATAACTCACAGTTACAACTCCGTCGTAACCCCCGCGACCTGCACGAGCGACGGATACACCACCTATACCTGCCCGCTGTGCGGTGACACTTATACCGGCGATATAATCCTCGCTCATCACGACTACGTCGAGATAGCGTGCGTGCCCGCGACCTGTACGACCAGAGGACTCAGGGTTTCCCGCTGCAGCGTATGCGGAGATACTCTTTCCGAGACACTTGCCGAGACGCACGCATATGAGGCGGTCGTAACCGCTCCTTCCTGTACGGAGGGCGGATACACGACCTATACCTGTACGCTTTGCGGACACTCGTACGTCGGTGACGAGGTACCGTCAAACGGACATAATTATAAGGTGACTGACACTGCCGAGCCTACGTGCACGACCGACGGATACACGACTCACACCTGCACCGTCTGCGGAAACTCGTACGTGAGCGACATCACTCCCGCAAATGGACATTCGTACACCGTGCTCTCCGAACTTCCCGCAACCTGCACGCAGACCGGCGTTGTAATCTACGTCTGCGGCGACTGCGGTGATACCTATTCCGAGATTATCCCCGCCGGACACAACTACGAGACGGTCGTAGCCGAACCCACCTGCACGGAGGACGGATACACCACCTACACCTGCTCCGGCTGCGGAGACTCGTACGTGAGCGACACCACTCCCGCAAATGGTCATTCGTACACCGTGCTCTCCGAACTTCCCGCAACCTGCACGCAGACCGGCGTTGTAATCTACGTCTGCGGTGTCTGCGGTGACACTTATTCCGATACTATCCCCGCCGCTGAACATAATTTCGACCACGGCTTCTGCACCATATGCGGCGAGATTGACCCCGATTGGAACGATACAATCATCCTTTACGGTGACGTAAACGGCGACGGGGAAGTCAACACGTCCGATATCAACGTGCTGAACCGTTATATCGCAGGCTACAGCGTGGAAATCAATCTTGCTGCCGCCGACACGAACGGCGACGGAGAAATCTCTACAGCCGATACGAACCAGCTCAAGAGATACATTGCGGGTTACAGCGTAACCCTCGGCGCAGAATAAACAGAGCAAAAAAGCCTCCTTCGGGAGGCTTTTTTCAGCATTGAGCATTCTGCGAAATTTTCCGCAGGCAAACGTCGCCGCTCTGCACTCCGTCCGTCGGAAAATTCCGTCTTTCGCTCTGTTTTCTCTACGCGAATGTTGACAAAGAAATACATAAGGTATATTATTATATTAACTATACTTGTTACCCCGATATTTTCCCATACGAAGGAGTAAATTATGGCAAACGTAATGAAAAAATCACTGTCTCTCGTGCTTGCACTGCTTATGACGTTCTCGTGTGCGTATTTCTGCGCGCCGACCGTCGCGGCGGAGGATGCGACCTCCGGCGAGTGCGGGTCAAACCTCAGATGGAGCTACAATACCTCCACGTATACTCTCACAATCTCCGGCACGGGCGCGATGACGGATTACAGTAAAGCTGAATATAACGGTGTTTATTTCGCAACCACCGCACCGTGGAAAACGTATTACAACGTTATGAAAACCGTTGTAATACAAGACGGTGTCACGAGCATAGGCAAATGTGCGTTCTACAACTGCACAAGCCTCACGTCGGTGACCATCGGTAAATCTGTCACGAGCATAGACGGTTATGCGTTCTACTACTGCAAAAGCCTCACGTCGGTGACCATCCCCGATTCCGTCACGAGCATAGGCAGCTATGCGTTCTACTACTGCGAAAGCCTCACGTCGGTGACCATCCCCGATTCCGTTACAAGCATAGGCTGGGAGGCGTTCCGGGACTGCCTTAGCCTCACGTCGGTGACCATCCCCGATTCCGTCACGGGCATAGGCAATAGGGCGTTCTTCGATACTGCTCTTTATATTGACGCGTCCAATTGGGATAATAACGTACTGTATATCGGAAACCATCTGATAGAAGCAAAAACGACTCTGTCCGGCAGTTACACGGTAAAGCCGGGCACGAAAACCATTGCCGACAGTGCGTTCGCATACTGCACAAGCCTCACGTCGGTGACCAT